>JBDLHZ010000005.1:0-23427 GCA_039715135.1 Verrucomicrobiota bacterium | reverse complement strand
AGGATCCGCCGTGGCCGTGATCACTAAATTGGAGCCATCCGCAATCCACTGGTCGGAATGGGATATGCCACCGTTGCCCGCTGTCGCGGTGTCCAGCCAGCGGTATTCCCCGACATCCAGGTTGTCGTAGAAATAGAGCGGCTGGGACGCTCCTTCGCTAATAGTGTAGAAGCCGCCATCATTATGCTTCCATCCAACGGCCTCGCATTGGCCGCTGTCCGAATAGGTTGTTGCCTCGGTCTTTACCGGAGACGTAATTAGCGCATCCGTTATGCTCTCCCCGGTGCCGACAGACCAATGCCACACCTCTTCCGGGCCGAAAAATCCGTTGCCGCCTATCTTGATCAGGATCTGCTCGCCCGAGGGGGCAATGTCGGCGCCTGTGGGCATGGCGTTGCCCGTGATGCTGATTGTTCCCTCCAGCGACATCGTGTTGATTCCACTGGTGGACTGCGGGTAGGCCGCCAGATATAGCCTGGGGGTGGCGCTCGGAGAGAAATCGCTGCCGGTTCGCTTGCCCACAATATAGATGTTTTTGCTCGAATCCACCATGAGGGATTCGGCATCCATCATGAATCCGCCGGCGTATTCCACGGTGATGATGTCCGCGCCGTAGAGGGTGTTGGTGGTCAACGGCTGGGTCGGGCTGACGACCGGCTCCGGAACACGGGCAATCGTCTGCGTGGCATCATCGCTCTGGTTGTCTCCAATGTCGCCGATGTACAGGTAGTCGATGCCGGCAATGGGTCCCGGGCCAATCGCAATGTCTTCCCAGTCGGCATTCGAAAACCCGCTGATGGCATACACGCCAACACAGGTTCCGTTCGTGGTTACGGCATAGATGTAGTCGTCGCCCGACGTTCCCGAATCCTCCTGGATCCAGATAATGTGGGGGTTGTTCCGGCTCATGCAAATGCCGGACTGTTCATCCAGCGCTGGATGCGATGTCGAACCGACATTCTGACGCGACCCGAAACTCACGGCGTCCGCCGTGCCGACAATCGTGAACAAGCATAAAAGACCCAGCAAACAAACTTTCATTTTCATCATTGCTCTTCCTTCCTTATTATTGATTTTTCTTCCAGTTCCTTCATAAACCGATCCAGCCTTGCCGCACGTTCCTGTTGCTCAACAGCACTTCGGAGAACACCGTTGTCCGGCATCCTTCCCTCTTCGCGGGAAACCACTCTCGCGGCGTAAAAACCACCCTCTAATTCAAGCAAGGGACTGACTGTGTTCGTTTCCATTGAAAAAAGAGTCCCATCCATTTTTCTTGAAGAAGGTTCACCACGCCTGATCGAACGGGTTGCACCGGCATAGCGAACCTCTGCATCGGAATAGTCCCCTGCCACCCGCTCAAACGCCTCCCCGGCAAGAAGGCGGGCATGGACCGATTCAGCCAGCTTGCGTTTTTCGGCTTTTGTTTCTGTATCGGCATCCCCGGAAACCAGAATGAAAAGTTGCTCTGCCTTGACCGTATCGGGGTTCAAAAGCGTATCGGCATTTTCCGCCTTGTACTGCTCAATGTCCGCATCGGTCACGTCGATATCGGCAGTCATTACCGTAGCAAGCAACGCATCGATGCGAACCCCTTCCTCAACATCCGAACGGGTTCGATCCAGGCCGATCAAATGAATGCGCAGAATATCGGAGGGCGACCATTGCGGCGCGGCGGCGGACTGCACGGATTTCCAGCGCACTTCAACCACAGCCGGATCGGCCTTGATTCCCCGCCGACCCGCCTCTTCGAGCAGGAGCATCCGATTCACAAACTCTCTGGAAACCGACTCCTGGGTGATCTGCCGGAGCTTGGCGAGGCGATCCGGTTCAAGGCGATCCCGATCCGAAGCAATGCGAAGCTCTACTTCATCGCCGGCCTCTCCCCGAGTCAACTCGCTGTCGTTGACGGCAACCAGAACCTCTTCCGGGTTTCGTTCCCCGTTCCTTCCAATCAGGGACAAAACGACATACAGAAGCAGGCCGCATACAATAAAAACCAGCAATCCCAAAACTTTTCTGATCACTCTTTTGCCCAAGTTAACCCCTCACTCAGTGGCCACAGATCGACTGTTTTGTTGGTGAAGACACTATACCTTTACTGATAATAATTGCGCAGAAAACCATGTAAATAATTTAACATCAAGCCATTTCTGGAAAAAATATTAAACATGAATATTGAGCAAGGGATTTCGGCGTAAAGCTCGCGTCGCGGGAAATGCACGGGAACATATCTTCCTTATCAAGCGCTGTGCCTTTTGTGCATCATATGGTAGACCATTCACATGGACAGTCTTTTCCAGCTTGTTGCGGATTTTGTGCCGACGGGCGATCAGCCGGAGGCGATCGATCATCTGTGCGCCGGGCTTTCCAAGGGCCGGAAGTTCCAGACGCTGGAGGGCGTGACGGGATCGGGCAAGACCTTTACGATTGCCAACGCGATTGCTCGGCATGGCCGCCCCACCCTCGTGCTGTCGCACAACAAGACGCTGGCGGCACAGCTCTATGCCGAGCTGAAGGGCTTCTTCCCGCACAATGCAGTGGAATACTTTGTTTCCTACTATGACTACTACCAGCCAGAAGCCTACATTCCGCAGACCGACACCTTCATCGAGAAGGATTCGTCGATCAACGATGAGATCGAGCGGCTGCGGCTGGCGGCAACGGATGCCCTGCTCAACCGCGAGGATGTCATTATCGTCGCATCGGTCTCCTGCATCTATGGCCTTGGTTCGCCGGAGGACTACAAGCAGATGGTCGTTAGCGCGAACGTGGGGGAAACGACCGACCGCGATGCCGTGCTAAAAAAACTGGTGGAGATCCAGTATGAGCGCAACGACTACGAACCCGGCCCCGGCAAGTTCCGCGTGCGGGGCGACACGCTCGACATCTTTCCCTCCTATGCCAAGGACTATGGCATCCGCCTCGAATTCTGGGGCGACGAGATCGAAGCGATCAAGAAGGTCGATCCGCTGACTGGCGACACATTGGAAAGCTACGACCACATCATGGTTTCGCCCGCCAAGCATTTTGTGATGCCGCAAACCAAGATTGATGCCGCGCTCGTGGCCATTCGCACCGAGATGGAGCGGCAGGTGGCGGAGTTCGAGCGGCAGGATCGGCTGATCGAGGCGCAGCGGATCAAGATGCGCACGGAATACGATCTTGAAATGATGAAGGAGATTGGCTTTTGCGGCGGGATCGAAAACTATTCGCGCCACCTTGCCGGCCGCGCGGCGGGCGACCGCCCGGAATGCCTGCTGGACTATTTTTCCGGCAAGTTTCTGACCATCGTCGATGAATCGCATGTCACCCTGCCGCAGGTGCGCGGCATGTACAACGGCGACCAGGCGCGCAAGGGCACGCTGGTCGAGCACGGCTTCCGCCTCCCCTCGGCACTCGACAACCGACCGATGAACTTTGGCGAGTTCATGGAGGTGACCCACGAAATGGTTTTCCTTTCCGCCACGCCGGGGCCGTACGAGTTGGAGAACGGCGGCGTTCCCGTCGAGCAGATCATCCGTCCGACCGGCATTGTCGACCCGCCCGTCGAGCTACGCCCGCTCAAGAACCAGATTGACGACCTGATGGAGGAGATCCGCATCCGCGCCGAGCGCGGCGAGCGCACGCTGGTGACCACGCTGACCAAGCGCACAGCGGAGGATCTAAGCGAGTATCTGGAAAAGACCGGATTGAAAGTCCAATATCTCCATTCCGACATCGGTGCCCTCGAACGCGTTGATATCCTGCGCGAACTGCGCAGTGGAAAGGTCGACTGCCTGATCGGCATCAACCTGCTGCGCGAGGGGCTCGATCTGCCGGAGGTGTCGCTCGTGGCGATCCTTGACGCCGACAAGGAAGGTTTCCTGCGCTCGGAAACCGCGCTGGTGCAGACGGCCGGGCGCGCGGCGCGGCACATTGATGGACTGGTCATCATGTATGCCGAAAAGATTACCGACTCCATGCAGCGCATGCTCGACAAGTGCGACCACCGCCGCCAGAAGCAACAGGCCTACAACGAGGAGCACGGCATTGTGCCGAAGTCGATCAACAAGGATATCCAGGAGAGCCTGAAGACCATTTACGAAACCGCCGAAGAAACCGTCGAAATGGCCGTGGCCGAGGAAGGCGTGGAATACAGCGTCAGTGAAACCATTCACCAGCTTGAGACCGAAATGCTCATTGCGGCAACGGATCTCGAATTCGAACGCGCCGCCGTCCTGCGCGACCAGATCAAGGAGTTGAAAGCCTCAATGTAGCACGGGCATCCTGCCCGTGAACATGGGCTGGAAGCCCATGCTACGATCAGCGCGTGGCCTTTTTAAGCATTTCGCGTTCGCGGTGCGTGAGTGCGCCCATGCCCTGCTTGCCGATCTTGTCGAGGATGTGGTCGATCTCGGCTTTGGAGAGTGTCTGGTTGCTTGACGCTTGATGCTTGGCGCGGGGCTTGGATTTCCCAAAGCCCGGAAGCTTGCGTTTGACTTCATCGACAATCTGCGGATGCTTGAGGGAAAAGGCGTAGCTGAATCCGGCAATACCGCCCATCAGGTGCGCTGCGTTGGCGATGCCGCCAACTTTTGGATCGCCGATCATTTCGGTCAGCTCCCAAATGGCCAGGACAGCAACGAGCACCCATGCCCGGACGGGGAGGACAAACCAGAGCAGTAGTTTCGCTTTGGGATAGAGCGCAGCGAAAGCACCCAAAACACCCATCACGGCCCCTGAGGCGCCGAGACATGCGGCATATTCAGGTGCAAGCAGCGACCAACCGAGTCCGCCGAGGATGCCGCTGAGGTAGTATAGAACAAAGAAGCGGTAGGATCCGAGCGTCCGCTCTACCGTCGGCCCGATGAAGAACAGACCCAGCATATTCATGAACAGGTGGTTGAAGTTGGCATGCACAAACATGTAGGTAAACAACTGCCCTACCGCAAGGCGCCCTACCCAATCGGCCTCTAGTGCAAAAATGCTGCGTAGCGGGATGCCGAACAATACCTCGATGAGGAAGACGGCAATATTGATTATCAATAGATATTTTGCAGCCGGGGTGATTCCCCGCATGCTACCGATATCCCTAGGTTCTCCAAAATACATGGTTTCCTTTGTAGTGCTCTCGAAACAAAGTGAAGAGAGCAAGGTTCTAAATTCCGGTCAGTAGACCGAAACCGTATGGGCGGGTCAATCTTGTAGCGCGTTCAACTTTATGACAGGTCGATGGCAACCGCGTTGAATATCGGGCTTGCCCATTTGCAACCGCTGGATATGATGAAATCCATGAAACACAAATGGAAACTCTATCTGGATACTTCGGTTTTTGGCGGAGTGTTCGATATACGGGAAGGTTTCGATGTCGATTCCCGCCGCGTGATCGATGCCGTTCGCCACGGTACGGCGAAGCTTTTCTATTCCCAAGCCTTGGAAGAGGAACTGTCGGATGCTCCAGAACAAGTACAGGCATTGTTTTCCGCTATTCCGGCAATGGCCAAAAATAAAGTCGAACTAACGGATGAGGTTGCCGAGCTTAGCAAAGCCTATCTCGATGCTGGCGTTGTCGGACCACAATGGTTGGATGACACCCTGCATGTTGCCGCCGCGACTGTGGCCCGGGTCGATGCCATCGTTTCATGGAACTTCAAACACATTGTTCGCCTAGATAAAATCAAGGCATACAATGCTGTGAACCTAGGGCAAGGGTATGGCATGATAACCATTGTAAGCCCCAAGGAGGTGGACTTCGATGAGTGATGATTTCTGGAAAAAATTTCCGGCGATTCCCGGTTTTGATTGCGTGGAGATGAAGCACCGCTCACAGATGCGCATTTACGAGGAAACCAAGGGGATGACCCCGCACGAAGTGGCGGAATATTTTCACCGCAAAGCCGAGGCGTGTTCTCCGCTGGCTGTTTGCGAGACACCCCCTTCCTATGGAAAATCTCCAAAGAATGGAACCGATCATGACTAACGAAACAAAACCAACCGGACTGACCCTGCTGAAAAAAGGCGAAAAGCGCTATCCGGCCTCGCCGGACGAGGCGAAGCTGGAAGCCTTTGAAAACGCCAATTCGCAGCGCAACTATTGGATTACCTTCCAGACCTCGGAATTCACTTCGCTCTGCCCGATTACCGGACAGCCGGATTTCGCAACGATCACGATCGAGTATATTCCCGGCGAACTGTGCGTGGAGAGCAAGTCGCTGAAGCTCTACCTCTTCTCGTTCCGCCAGATCGGTACGTTCTACGAGGAAATCGTCAACCGCATCTATTCCGATTTGTCCGAGCAACTAAAACCGAAGCGGCTGGTCGTGAACGGCGACTTTACCGCGCGCGGCGGCATCACATCGAGTGTGAAGATTGACTCGGCCGAGGCCTGATCAATAGACTTCATCATGCGTTCCCACATCCACGGGCACTATACTCTTTTTGGTAATCATGAGTGTAATAGTGATCCGATAGCTGATATTGATTGATACAGAATGAAGAGCAGATAGCCTGCCTTTAAGCGGGTGTAGCCTTAGCGAGGGGTGATGGGGATTCAACTCCAACAGCGAGAGCGTCTTTTCGTATTGCTTCAGCAATTCAGGATGTTTCTTGAGAAACTTGCGGGCACGCTTCGTGTAGCTCTCGGTAAAGATGATTTTATATTTCATCCGCCACCCGTCGAACATGGTCGGCTATACTCTCGACATGATAGTTTCCCGACTCCAGATCCTGTTGGGTTTCCATCAAGGCCGCTTCGAGTTCGCATGTGCGGAAATGGTGGTATGCATCCATATCCATGACGACGTAGCGGCTATTTCCCCGAACCGTGATCACCACCTCCGATTTATCCTTCAGGATGGGGTCGAGCGCCGAAACACCTCTCTTTTTCAAGTCATTCGCGGTAATCGCAGTCATATAGAGTCTCCTTGTCAGTACGGTGAAGAGTACTCTATGGAGTGCTTTTGTAAAGCGTTAAATACGGTTTTCGCAACATGTAGAACGGGCTTGCGACCCGTGCCGCGCTCACTCCCCACAGTAGACACAGCCGGAGGTGGGGCTTTCCTTAACGACGACCTGCGCAAGCTGCGGAAGGCTTGGCCTTAGCTTTTCCCAGAACCAAACGGAGAGGTTTTCGCTAGTGGGGTTTTCAAGCCCCTCGACCTCGTTGAGGACGGCATGGTCGAGCTGGTCGATGATCGGTTCGACAGCGTCGCACAAAACGTTGAAATCAAGAATCCAGCCCTTGGCGGGATCGACCTCCCCTTCCAGATGAACCTCCAGCACAAAGGTGTGTCCATGGAGTTTTCCACACTTGTGCCCCTCCTCCACCTTGGTCAGGCGATGGGCGGCATCGAATTTGAATTCCTTGTAGATTCTCATTTTCGGCATGGTTGTTTCCTTCGTAACGAGTAATGCGTAATTCGTAATAATCCGGCTAATCCCCAATATAAGGGCGGGGATCGCTTGTTTCCGCATCCGCAAACCCCTTCAGGCGCAACAGGCATGAATCGCAATGCCCGCAGGCGCGTCCGTCGGGCGCGGGGTCGTAGCAGCTGGTGGTTTTAGCGTAATCAACCCCCAATTCAAGCCCGCGTTTAATGATTTCAGCTTTCGTAAGATCAATCAACGGTGTGTGAATGGTCAGTTTTTGCCCTTGCACCCCAGCTACCGTCGCCAGGTTTGCCATGGCTTCATAGGCCGCGATAAACTCCGGCCGGCAGTCGGGATAGCCGCTGTAGTCGAGGGCATTGACCCCAATGAAAATATCGTTGGCACCAAGCACTTCCGCCCAGGCCAAGGCATACGAAAGGAATACCGTGTTGCGCGCGGGAACATAGGTAACGGGAATCCCGTCGGGCAACTCCTCCACCGAACCGTGTTTCGGTACCTCGATTTCATCCGTCAGGGCCGAGCCGCCAAACGCGCGCAGATCGATCTCGACCACCTTGAACTCCTTGGCGCAGGTGCGCGCCTGTTCGGCGGCGCAATCGAGTTCGATCGAGTGGCGTTGTCCATAGTTGAACGACATTGCGTAGACCTCGAACCCTTCGTCCACCGCCATCGCCATCGCCGTGGCCGAATCAAGTCCGCCGCTGAGCAACACCACTGTCTTCTTTTGGTCATTCATAAGAAACCTTAACGAATACTTGTAGGGCGTGCCTCTCCGGGACGGAGGGCGCGCAAACGCGACCTTTGCTTCGCAAAGAATCGCGTCCTACAAAATTTTGTGGCTTTGCCATCAGTCAAAAATAGGCTGCGCAGCAGCCCTAGAGCATTTTCATCATTATATGGGTTTGGGGAATCACCCGGACATTCGGTAGTAGCTTCCCTATCTTATCCTGCCAGCGCAGGAGTTGCTTGCCGGTCGGCACCGCATCGGTTTTTTTAGCGGTGGTCATGGGCTGGACAACAACCAGTGTATCCTCTCCCCCGGCCTTTTTGATCCCCTTCGCCGCCTCCATCAGTTCGCCCTCGTGGGTTTCGGCGGAGAGCACCAGCTTGACAAACACTTCCACATTCCAATCGCGGCAGGTTTTCAGGAACTGCCAGTGCAAAGGAAAAGCGCTCTTTTCGCCAGCCACGCTTTCGAGCTTCACATCCATGGCCACGACATCGATCCATTCGATGATCGACTTGAGCTGTTGCGGCAGGTCGCCCGCGGTTTCGAGGTAGATGCTGTAGCCGTCGCCGCAAAGCCGCGGCAACAATTCGTGCAGGTAGCTAGCTTGCAGCAGCGGATCGCCGCCGGTCAGCGAAATGCGGCGGTTGTTCCCCTTCCCGTCTACCTCGCGGACGATCTCCATGAGCTTTTCGGCCGTCAGTGGGTTGGGGATTTGTCCGAAGCTTCCAGAGCCTGCAACCTTTTCAACCAAAACCGTCTCGGTGCGCTCCGTCTCCGTATCGCAAAAGGTGCAATCGCGATGGCAGTCGCAGAAGCGGAGGAACAGGTGCCGTTCGCCCACATAGGGACCCTCGCCCTGTACAGAGCTGAATATTTCCGAGAGGTATGCTTTCATCGCTCAACAAAGTACCCGACAAGTTCCGCAAACGAAGCAAAATATGCCGAAGCTACATGGCCGCGTTCTTCACCGAACCCATATCGGACAAAGGCACTTTTAACGCCCGCGTTTTCCGCCACGGCCAAATCGGTATAGTGGTCGCCCACCATCCAGACACTGGGACTTTCCATGGCGGCGGTTTCCATGCACTGGAAAACCCCGTCGGGTTCTGGTTTGAGTTTTCCAATGTCGCCGCCGCCAAGGATGGAATCGAAATATCCATCGAGACCGAAGTGCTTCAGGATTTCACGGCTGGGATCGCCCGGCTTGTTGGTCAGCAGCGCCAGCTTATGGCCTGCCGCCGCCAGCCGGGGAATGCCTTCGGCCACGCCGTCGTAAAGCGTTGTGTGGATCGTCAGGTGCGAGCAGTAGTAGTCCTTGTTGATCTGCAGCGCCTCCTCAAGATCGACTTCCGCGCCCTGCAGCGAACGTTCCACCAGCAAGCGAACCCCGTTGCCGATATATCCGCTAACCGTTGCGAGCGACAGCGGCTCAAGACCGTAGTGCTTTCGCATGTGGTTGATTCCTGCGGCCAAATCGGCTCGCGAGTCGATCAACGTTCCATCCAAGTCAAAGACAAGCAATTGGGGACTCATGCGGACAGCAACTCCTTCCATGTTGCCACGGGAATATCAGGCGGAAACTCAACGTGTTGTCCGTTATCGATCGCCATCACATGGGCACCCGCCGTGCGTGCGGCTTCGATGCCCATCAATTGATCCTCGAACACCAGGGTTTTCAACGGATCGACCCGAAGCTTCTGAATGGTGATCTCTATGATTTCCGGATCGGGCTTTTTGTTCGCAACTTCGTCGGTGGTCGTGATGCAGTCGAAGTATTCCATTAGCCCTGTCTCTTCCAATGCGGGCCGGGCAAAACTGAGCGGCGAATTGGTGGCCAGTGCCATCGGTTTTTTCCCGTGCCACCGCTCTAGGAATTCGCGCGCCCCCTCGAACAGCTCCGCCACAAAGACTTCCTCCATGCGCCGCCGTTTTTGCAGAAGCACCCGTTCCGGTTCCAGCGACAAACCGTAGCGCTCGTTCAACACTTGGGAAAAAGGTTTGGTGTGGCTGGCAAAAAATTCGTGGTGCTCGCCCGGCGTCAATGCGTACCCGCTCTGTTCGAGCACGGCATCGGCGAACGCCCGGGCGTGGTACTTGCCCGTATCGATCAGGGTTCCATCCATATCCAGAATGAATGCTTCGAAGTTCTGTAGCCTCATGGTTCAAATCCTACCAAAGCAACTTCAATCCATGTGGCCGATACTGAGTAAACTGCCTATCAGCGGAAACAAGACAAGACCCCGTTTGGACTGCCTGATGAATCAGCATACGATCAAACGGATCTCCATGGAGTTTGGGAATATCTCCAAAACGCGAGGCAGTTTCTACGTCCAACCCAAGCAACTTAAACCCCATTTTTCGGGAAGCGATTTCCGGCAATGCAGATGGCAAAAAACCGAGCAGTTCCAGCTTGCCCAGCGAATGTTTCATCCCGATTTCCCAGAAAGAAATGGCGCTGATCGACGCTGTATTTTCAGGATTCTGAAGTTCGTATTTTGCCAAAGCACTTAGCTTCTCCGTATCCATCATTGCCCAGAGAAAAACATGGGTATCAAGAAGGAGATTCATGAGTCCAGAAACTCCTCGTCCGTCATTTTAAAGTCACCTTTGATTCGATAGCTTGCAATTCCCTCCATGACACCGAGCACCACCGGTTTTTTCATGTATTTTTCGTATGGGATCAAGACGGCAACTTTTTCCTTCTTGCGCCCATAGCAAACCACGAATTCCTCCCCGTGCTTCACCTCGTCCAGCACTTCGGAGAAATGGGATTTAAATTCGCCAACAGCCACTGCTTTCATACCAACCTCCACATAAACCCTAGCACGGAGCCCTAACTTGTCAAGCTTGACAAGTTAGGTTTTACACAGCGTCAGGATCACGGCCTTCTGGGCGTGGAGGCGGTTTTCGGCTTCGTCGAACACGATTGATTGAGGTCCGTCGATGACCTCCGCCGTCTGCTCGCACCCGCGGTTGGCCGGGAGGCAGTTCATGAAGATGGCGTCCGGTTTGGCGTGCGCCATCAACTCGCTGTTCACCTGGTACGGCATGAGCTTGGCGATGCGGGCCTCCTCCTGCTCCTTCGGAATATGGTAGCTCATCCACGAGTCGGTATAGACCACGTCGGCATCCTTGATCGCTTCGACCGGATCGTCCGTTACAAAGACCGAACCGCCGGACTCGGCGGCAGATTTTTCGCAATCCTCCACCACATCGGCACGGGGTGAATAGTCGGCTCCGGCGGGCGAGCCGACGCTGACGTGCATGCCCATCTTGGTGCCGCCAAACATCAGCGAATGGGTCACGTTGTTGAAGCCGTCGCCAAGGTAGGCCAGCTTGAGGCCCGCCAAGTCGCCCTTCTTTTCCTCGATCGCCTGCAGGTCGGCGAGGATCTGGCAGGGGTGGCTATCGTCCGTCAGGGCATTGATCACTGGAACGGTGGCGTATTGCGCCATTTCAAGCAGGTCTTCGTGCTTGAAGAGGCGCGCCGTGATGATGTCGATGAAGCGCGATGCGGCTTTGATGGAATCGCTGATGGTCTCCTTGCCGCTGCCCATCGGGGAGGTGCTGGTGTTGTAGTAGATGGCGTGGCCACCCATCTGGGTCATGCCCGCCTCGAACGAGAGGCGCGTGCGCAGGCTGGGCTTCTCGAAAATCATCAGCAATGTCTTGCGTGCCATTGCGTCGGCATATTTGTCCGGGCTGGCTTTCACATCCTTGGCCAAATCCAGCACTTCCCGAATCTTTGCCGGACTCCATTCCTTGAGGGAAATCAAATGTTCCATGTTCATCTCCGAAATTATTGCGGATTGTTTTCCGCATAGTAGGTGTTCACTTCATCCTGCCGGCCAAAGGTCGTCAGGATCAATGCGGCGCGCGCCCACATGCCGTTGCGCACCTGCCGCCAGAATATGGCGCGCGGATCGTCATCCACATCGGTGTTGATCTCCTTGCGGCGCGGCAGCGGGTGCATGATGACGGCCGTTTCCTTCAATCGATCCAGATGCTCTGCATCGATGCTGAACGCAGAGGTGTCAATGGTGGTGCTTTCGCCATCGGCATCCCACTCGTCCTGTATGCGCGTCATATAGAGGGCATCGGCCTTTGGCATCACCGATTCAAAATCCTGCGTCGTTTCATACTCCATGCCGGCCGCATCCAGCAGTTCCAGGACATCCTCGCCGATCTGCAGTTGCTCCGGCGCAACAAAATAAACCTTCACATCGTTGTAGAGCGTCAGCAGCCACGCCAGCGATCGCACGGTTCGGCCACGCAACAGGTCGCCCACGAATGCGATGCTCTTGCCGTCGATTCCGCCGATCTCCTCGAAGCTGCGCTCCAGCGTGTAGATATCCAGCAGCGCCTGTGTTGGATGCTGATCCGCGCCGGAGCCGGCATTCAAAACCGGGATCGGTCGGTTTGTGTTCGAGAGCATCCAGGCCACGCGCTCGGCAAACCCGCCGACCGGGTGGCGCATGATGATCATGTCCACATACGAACTGAACGTCCGGATCGTATCCTCCGGCGACTCGCCCTTCACCTCGCTCGACGTCTTGCTGTCGCGCACATCCATGGTATCCAACCCAAGGATCTGGCAAGCGGCGTTATGGGAAAGATAGGTGCGCGACGACGGTTGCGCAAAGTAGAGCATCGCCCGCTTGTCGGAAAGCAGCGTACGCAGGAAATTTGCCCCGTCACGTTGCTTCGAAATACGCCGTATCCTGGTCGCCAGCGTGCAGAGTTCCTCCAGTTGCGCCCGCGAAAATTGCTGCGCAATCAGTGTATGTTGCGTCGGTGACTGGAAATATTCGCCCTTCTCCGCCAGCGTGAGGTCCTTGAACTCCTGCCACGGTATTTCATTCAGTTGTTTTGCATTTCCCATGATGTCTGTCCCCCGTTTTCAATAATCCGTTGATAATAGCGTGTGCTGCCGCAAAGTCCACCCTTCCCATATCCCATTTCTTCGCCTAGATTTCCCGCATGGCAATCGAGGAAGCGAAAAGGGGCACCCTCCGGGTAGACGGGGCGGTGCTTAAAGGCGTTGCAGCCGGAGCCGCGCGGGTGGCCGATGCGCCCATCAGCGCGCAGGCCCTGCTCTGTCTCGGTATTTTCCAATCCCTGGGGATGAATGTTCTCTGGGTGGCTTCCGATGTCCGGGAAATGGAGCGGCTTCATGAATCGCTGCAAACCCTGCAAGGCCGGCAGGATGCCGGCAATACAATCCACCTTTTCCAGCCCATGGAAAAAGATCCCGCCGTCTTCGGCGAGCACCTGCGCATCGTCAAACAACTGTCCGAAGGAACCCCCTTCATTATTACCACCTGCCCCCAGGCGCTGGAACAGGAGGTGCCGATTGCCGGGAAATCCGAACAGGCTGTCCGGACGCTCAACATTGGCGAGGAGCAGGACCGCGATGAACTAACGGAATGGATGTCCCATGCCGGCTACGAATTCGGCGTGGAGGTCTACTCCCAGGGCGAGGTCGCGCTGCGCGGCGGCATACTCGACTGCTGGCCGCCCGGATCCCCCCGCCCCGTCCGCATCGAGTTCTTCGGCAATGAGATCGACTCGATCCGCTACTTTGACGACCAGACCCAATGCTCCATCGAAAAGATCGACTCCATCCAGCTACCTCAAATGGATTTCGGCTTCGCTGGAAATGAAACCTGCCTCCTCACCGACCTCCTCCCGCAAAACACCCTAATCATCAATCCTCCCCGTACGGGTAGGCCTAGTGCCTACCCCTCTCCCATTCCGCCCCTGGAAACCGGCTTTTCTCATTACGATACGGGATTATTCGCCCCATCCTTCAACACACCCCCCAAGGAAGCCGAACAAGCCCGCCACCGCTTCGTCGACCAGCGCTGCACCGAGGCTTCCAACGGCTGGAACATCCACTTTTTCTTTGAAACGCAGGGAACGCTCGCCCGCTTCCGGGAACTCTACGAAGATCTGGCTGGATTCGGCTTCCTGAATCTCCACCACGGCGTCCTGCATGAAAGCGCGGTCGATCATGCCCGCAAGCTCCTGATCGTTACCGAGAGCGATTTCTACGCCTACCACACCAACCGCAGTGCCCACGCCCGCAGCGCCAAGCGCTTCCAAAAGCAGGAGCGCGTTTCCGAAGCGGCCGATATTCAGCCCGGCGACTTCGTGGTGCATGTCGAGCACGGCGTCGGCAAATACCTCGGCTTGGTCGAAACCACCTTCAGCGGAAAAAGCATCGAGGTGCTGGCCATCGAATATGCCAAGGGCGAAAAGGTCTACCTGCCTGTCACGCAGGCGCACCTGCTCACCCGCTACAAGGGCATGGGCAAGCAAATGCCCAAGCCGCACACGCTTGGTGGGCGCAAATGGCGCAACGACAAGGCCACCGCGCAGGAGGCCGTGCAGGATCTCGCCGCCAAGCTTCTGCAAACCCAGGCCGAGCGGCAGGCCAAGCGCGGCTACCGCTTCTCCAAGGATACCGCCATGCAGGCCGAGTTTGAGGCCGCCTTCCCCTACACAGAAACCGCCGACCAGCTCTCCGCATCCGGGGAACTTAAGCGGGACATGGAAAAGCTTCGCCCGATGGATCGCCTGCTCTGCGGCGATGTCGGCTTCGGCAAGACCGAGGTCGCCATGCGCGCCGCGTTCAAGGCCGTCTTGGACGGGATGCAGGTCGCCGTGCTTGTTCCAACCACCGTGCTTGCCCAGCAACACTACGATACGTTTATCGAGCGCATGGCCGCCTTTCCCGTCCGCATCGACATGGTCAGCCGCTTCCGTACGCGCGGCCAGCAGAACAAGACGCTGTCCCAAGCCTTGGATGGAGAGGTCGACATTCTCATCGGTACCCACCGCCTGCTTTCAAAGGATGTGCAATTCCAGAACCTCGGCCTCGTCGTCATCGACGAGGAGCAGCGCTTCGGTGTTGCCGCCAAGGAGCACTTGAAGGAGTTGCGCAAGCAGGTCGATGTCATCACCATGTCGGCCACGCCGATCCCACGCACGCTCTACATGAGCCTCACCGGCGTGCGCGACCTCAGCACCATCAAGACCGCGCCGCAGGAACGCCAGCCGGTCGATACCAACGTAATTCCCTACGACGAGGAGATTATTGCCGAAGCCATCCGCGCCGAACTGCACCGCGACGGGCAGGTCTTCTATCTCCACAACCGCGTCAAGACCATCCACCTCGTCGACAACAAGCTCCGCGCCCTCGTGCCCGAGGCCCGCATCGCCGTTGCGCACGGCCAGATGCACGAAAAGGAACTTTCCGAAATCATGCACGCGTTCGTCGAAGGCCGGTTCGACGTCTTGCTCTGCACCACCATCATTGAAAGCGGTGTCGACATTCCCAACTGCAACACGTTGCTCGTCGAAAACGCCGAACGCTTCGGCCTTTCGGATTTATACCAGTTGCGCGGGCGCGTCGGGCGCTCCAACCACAAGGCCTTCGCCTACCTGATGCTTTCCCCCGGCGGCGAAATGATCGATGCCGCCCGCGACCGCATGAACGCCATCAAGCGATATACAGGCCTCGGCTCCGGCTTCCGCCTCGCCCTGCGCGACCTCGAACTGCGCGGCGCCGGCAACCTGCTCGGTGCTAGGCAGAGCGGCCATATTTCCGCCGTCGGCTTCGACCTCTACTGCCAATTACTCAAGCGCACCATCGCCATTATGCAAGGCAAGAAGCCCCCGCCCATGATGGATGTTATCGTCAAGCTCGACTTCCTCGACCTCTCCCCAAAATCCGGCAACAAGGAAAACGGGGCGTTCATTCCCTATGAATATATTGAAGATGAAAACCTGCGCCTGCGGCTCTACCAGCGAATCTCCGCCCTCGCCTCCAAGCAGGAGATCGCATTGATGAAGCGCGAGATCAAGGATCGCTTCGGCAAGCTGCCCGCCGAAGTCCAGCGCCTCATGTCCATCGCCGAGCTGCGCATCGTCGCCGCCGACCGCGGCATCAAATCCGTCATCGTCCGCAACCGGCAAGTCATGCTCTCCAGGAAAAAGGAATACCTCACTGTCGCCGGCCGCCATCCCATCCTCGCCGAAGAAAAAACCACCCCCATGCTTAAGGAGCTGGGTGGAATGATTTTGGAGTGCGGCGGGAAGCATTAGCGCCACGCCGCTTTTGCGGTGCATTGGCTCTGCGTGCGCAAAGCGGTGTCGCCCGCTGGTTGCCACCGCACTCCAGACCGTTTCAAACTTGATGCTTTGCGGAGTGATCCGCTTTCGCTATAAAAAGCGGCATGGATTCAGACGGTTCCATGAAGCAGATGCAGGTCTTGTTTTCCGGGCGGGTCCAGGGCGTGGGCTTTCGCTACACGGTCTGCCGCATGGCGGAATCTTTCAGGGTGACGGGCTTTGTCAGGAACCTGATGGGCGGCGACGTGGAGGTGGTTGCCGAAGGAGTGGAACAGGAACTGCTCGGTTTTCTCAACGAGATCCGGGGTTCCCATTTGGGGCGCCATATCGTCAGGGAACGATTGAGCTGGGCGGCGGCGACGGGAGAGTATGAAGAATTCAGGGTTACGTATTAATGAAGTATGCAATTCTAGGTGATATCCACGCCAATCTGGAGGCGCTCCGGGCGGTACTCGAGGATGCCGGGCAGCAAGGGGCGACCCACTATGCCACCACGGGCGACGTGGTGGGGTACAATGCCGACCCAAGGGCATGCCTTCAAATGGTTCGCAGCCTTGACTGCAAGGTTGTGCAGGGCAACCACGACTATTATGCCGGCTACAACGAATCCGTGGAGCTGTTTACGCCTCTGGCGCGAAAAAGCATACATTGGACGCGCAAGCAACTCTCCCCCTTCGATCGGAAATACCTGCGCCAGCTTCCGCTAATCCTCGACGTGGAAAGCTTTACCATCGTCCACAGTTCGCTGAGCAATCCACAACGATGGAGCTATATCTTCAGGAAAAGGGCGGCCGATGCCAGTTTTCGCAACCAGTTCAACCCGGTCTGTTTTTTTGGGCACACGCATGTTCCGCTGGCGTTTATTAAAGACAAAGCGATTGGAAAGGGAACCTATGAAACCCTGCATGTCCGGCCGGGACTGCAGTATCTGGTCAACGTCGGCAGCGTCGGGCAACCCCGTGACCGCAACCCGGAGGCGGCCTATGCGATCTATGACCTGGACGAGCAGACGATCACCCTGCGCCGGGTGGAGTACGAGATGAAGGAAACCCAAAGAAAAGTCCGTGCCGCCGGCCTCCCCTTCCGCAATGCCCTGCGGTTGGCCAACGGTCGCTAGCGATTCAGGCTGCTGCCGAACAAGGCGGTTGCCTCGGAAAAATCGTCTGCGGTGCGTATCTTGATGTTGCAGCAGCCTGCCTCTATCATATGCACCTCGGCCGGTTTCCTGACCCATTCCGATTCATCGTCAACCAGCTTTACGCTCTTGTTCTTTGGGTCGATGATCTTTTCGAACACCTCAACCCTGAACACCTGCGGTGTCTGCGCGAGCCACGCCGAGTTTCGCTCAAGCGTTTTTTCGGGCTTGAGTCCTTTTGCGGCCACCTTGACGGCGTCCGGAATCTTGTGCACAGCGATGGCGCAGCCGTAGCGCTTCGCCGCCTTTACGCTTTCGTCGATTACCTCGGGAGAGATAAACGGGCGCGAAGCCTCGTGTACAACGATGTTGGATGCGGCTTCCGGCAGCTTGGCATATACGGTGCGCAGTGTAGTTAGGCGATTGGCGCTGCCCACCACAATGCCCCGCACCTTGGTGCAGCCAAAGCGCTTGACCACCTGCACGGCGGAATCCACGCGTTCCTTGCCGACGGCCACAATGATTCCATCGATGGCTTTCGAGTCCTGGAAGGTTCTGAGGGAGTGCGCCAGCACCGGCCGATTGCCCAGACTCAGGAACGCCGTATCCGTTCCCGATGCAACCTGCTCCTCTTTTCCGCATGCAATGACGATAGCCAATGTATTCATAAACATCCCCAAATGCCACCACGGCAACCCCTGATTCACTGTAATTTACAAGATCAAGAATAGAGCGTCAAGAATTGAAGGGGAAACTATTCCGCCGTTTGCGCGAGGCGCTCGATATCCGACTTGTAGGAAACATAACGCGCCATGATCTTGCGGACATAGCCTATGATTTCCTCGCTGCGGCAATACCCGTATCTGGCTTTGTCGGCATATTCCGGGGTGGAGAGCAGACTGTAGGCATGGTCGACGTTTTCCACCCAGAGGTTTGGATTGCGCCCGAGTTTCTTGGCCAGGGCGCGGGCATCGATCAGGTGGCCATAGCCACCGTTGTAGGCCGCCAGCCCGAAACAGAGCCGGTTGAATGCATCCACTTCGTCGGGAACACGTTTGCGCTGCTGCCCTAGATATCTGACGCCGGCATCGATATTCTTTGCGGGATCGAGGGTCGTTCGCTCGTTCAAGCCAAGCTCCCGGGCGGTCGCCGGCATAAGCTGCATAAGCCCGCGGGCACCCGACCATGATTTTGCCTTCGGATCAAAATGGCTCTCCTGATACATCTGCGAGGCAATCAGGCACCAGTGGAAATCATATTTTTTGGCGGAAACACGTATTAAATCGTCGTAGGGGCAAATGACCGCTTTATCCAGCCGTCGCACCTCGTCCTGGAAATCCCGTGTTGCGGATCCCAAGGTGAAATATTTCTTGAATAGATAGTTGTAGCTCGACGAGCCGGTTTTTTGATCGAAGAAGCGATCCATGGAGGCTTTGAGCTGAGGATTGTCCCTGCGCACGACCCAGCCATAATTCAGGGGGGCATGGAACATCAGGGCGGAGCGGAGCTTGCGGCCGGAGTTGATTTCGATATCAAGAAAACCGCTGTCGGCCACCGTGAGGTCAAACTCCCCCGATTCCACGCGATGCAGGATTTCGCGGGTCTCCATGGTTCCCGGCACCGCTTTCAGCTCAAAGTCGATCCCGCTCTCCTTTTTCAGTTTTTCCATCGAGGTCCAGTAATGGCTTAGCTTGCGGACATGCACCGTCCGCCCGGCCAGATCGCGGAGCGACCTTAGCTTGGTGTCCGATTTCCGGGTCACGACAATTTCCCGAAAGTCGCCGTAGGGATGGCAAAACTGCAGCTCTTCCGATTCCTTCCGTTCTTCGGAAACCGTGATGCAGGCCGCAACCACATCGCCCCGGCCTTCCAGCATCCATTGCTTCAGGTCGGCCCAGCGCGGCGGGACGACGACCACCACCTCCAGCCCCTGCTGTTTGGCATACTGGCTGACAAGCTCATACTCAAACCCCATCAACTCCCCGCGATGAAGAAAGTAGCAGGCGGGATTGTTGCGGGTCAGGACGCGGATATATCCACGCTCCTTGATTTCCGCCAGATCGCCGGTACGGGATTTCGGCGTGATGGTGGGATGCTCCTTGACGAGAAAGGCGTTGAGGCTTTCGATCAACTCGCCCGAAGATTGGGGCACGGCCCAAACGATTTTGGGATCACCCTTTTGCGTGTCCAGTTCCTTTGCGCCCGGGTCGGCTTTCAGCGGCCTGAAGACCGGGCGGGTAAACAGCAACTCCGCCCCGGCGTCAATCCATTCCAGCCGGCAGCCAATGGCGATATCCCCCCGCCCCTCCAGCAATTCATCGGCGAGACGTTCGGGGGGAACCGTTGTCCACTCAAGTTCCAGCTCGTGATCCTTGGCAAAGTTGCGGATGAGGGAGGACTCGCGCATCCCGTGATCCTCCCCGCGAGGCAGGGCGGCACTGGCCGTTGCCGGCTGGACAACCCGCAATACGCCGGATTTCCCGGCAGGGGAAGAAGGTTCGGGCTGCGCCTCCTCTTTCCTCTCACCGCAGCCCGCCCCGACAAGCCCGGCCAACAAACCAACAAGAACTAGCTTCCTCATGCCATAACCTCGTTTATTGGATTATATTAATGCGGCATCTAAATACGTTACGCGCCCCCTTCGGGAGGCACGTCCTACAACGTTGATAAAATCACTGGCATTATTGACCAAACGCGACGGTGTAGGACGCGACTCTTTGCGCAGCAAAGGTCGCGTATTTAGATGCCGGATTAACCGATCAAGCCGCTTCCTCCTTGCCCAGCCAGTTATAGACGATGCCCGCGAGTGCAGCGCCAACAATCGGTGCCACCCAGAACAGCCACAACTGCTTGACGGCCAAGCCACCGGCAAAGAAAGCAACCGCCGTGCTGCGCGCGGGGTTTACGGACGTATTGGTTACCGGAATGCTGATCAGGTGGATCAAGGTCAGCCCCAGGCCGATTGCAATGGGAGCAAAACCGGCAGGCGCCCTCTTGTCTGTTGCTCCTAGAATAATAATCAGGAACATGAAGGTCATCACGACTTCGCAAATGATCCCCGCCATCACGCTGTATCCACCGGGTGAATGTTCACCTACTCCATTGGATGCAAAACCGCCCGCGGCGGAAAATCCCTCCTGCCCGCTGGCAATCAGGAACAGCACCGCACCGGCGGCCAAACCGCCCAGTACCTGTGAAACAATGTAGGGAGCCAGTTCCTTGGCACTAAAACGTCCACCCATCCAAAGCCCGACGCTAACCGCCGGATTCAGGTGGCAACCCGAAATATGGCCAATGGCAAACGCCATTGTCAGCACCGTCAAGCCGAAGGCCAGCGACACTCCGAGCAGTCCGATTCCAACCTCGGGAAATCCCGCCGCCAGCACCGCACTGCCGCAACCACCCAGCACCAGCCAAAAGGTACCGATAAACTCTGCGCCTAGTTTTTTGCCCATCTTCCATTTCTCCTTTGTTTGGTTTCACTACCACTGTCATGGCGTGGCCGCCACGCCTGAATTTCGGGGAGAATACACACAAATGCCACGGGCAACAAGTTTGTTGAACCCTTTTTTGGAGTGACACTGCACTATGCGGGCGGAATGGCTGCTTCGAGCCGGGCCACGGCTTCGTCGGGCACGCGCAGTTGCCCGAAGCCCCTGCCCAGCTTCAGGTCGGGCGTATTCATGCCGTGGTAGTCGGTTCCGCCGGTGCAGACGAGATCAAGCTCCTCCGCCCATCCAGCAAACTTCCGAATGTTTTCAGGGCGATGCTCGGCATAATAGGCCTCGATGCCGCCAAGACCATGTTCCTTTAGCCCGCCGACAAGAGTCCGCAGTTGCCCGTCGGGCAGATGGATGGTCGCTGGATGCGCCAAAACGGCAATCCCGCCTGCCTGGCGAATGAAGTCGATGCATTTCTCGGCGGAGAAGCGCTCGCGATCAACGTAGCCGGGGCGTCCTTTTGCAAGCAGCAGTTCAAAGACCGCCTTTTTCGATTTCATGTGCCCCCGCTCCACAAGTGCGGCGGCAATATGCGGCCGTCCGACAACCCCCTCCTTGCCGGCCTGTCTTTCGACATCCTCCCAAAGCAGCCGGTAACCCAGCCGGTTGAGCTTTTTCAGGATTTCCACGTTGCGCTCGTCCCGCCCCTTCCGGAGCCTTTCGATCCTTTCCAGCAAGGCCGGGTTGGCGTGGTCGATGAAATAACCCAGAACATGCATCGCTCCCCGTTCCCATTCCGCGCTTAGCTCGATGCCTGGAACGGCCTTGACCGATGAGTTTTCCGCTGCGGCCAGCAGTTCGGGGATCCCG
This sequence comes from Verrucomicrobiota bacterium, assembly GCA_039715135.1. Lineage (GTDB taxonomy): Bacteria > Verrucomicrobiota > Kiritimatiellia > Kiritimatiellales > Pontiellaceae > Pontiella. The sequence continues at coordinate 1,748 of JBDLHZ010000005.1, read as the reverse complement.
GCCACGGTATCGTGGTCCGTCAGGGCCAAGGCCTTTAGGCCGTGCCTTTCGGCCATGGCCACCAATTCGGCCGGCGTGTTGGTTCCATCGGAATAGATGGAGTGTGTGTGCAGGTCAATCATGGAAAATCCCTTGCAAAATCCAAACCACTATAGGGGCAAACCCGGACAACACCAACCCTTCCCTTGGGCTAAACCAGAAAGAGGGTCTTGTCGGCCACCTTTTCATCATCCAGCCAGGTGATCAACCGCCACTCTCCCCGCTTGTCTTCGACGGGCGCCCAAACGGTGTCGCCCAGGAAAAAGCGGAAGTCGTTGGTCTTCACATGCAACTCGCCAACGAATGGCGGAGCGGTCTCACCGTCGTCACCCTTGAATGGCGGGTGCTCGATACGGAAGGTGATCTTGCGCTTGCGGGCGTTGCGGATGCGAAGGATGTAGCCAAACTCCACATCCAGCGCCGCATCGATCTCCGTTGTGATTTTCACAAGATTTGGAAGATCCCTGCTGTCGCGGTCCCAGCCATCGTACAGCCCATGGCTGTGCATCGATACCTCTGTCTTTTTCCTTGCCATATACTGCCTGTTTCTTTTCAACACCAAGATCGCGAAGTACACAAAGGAAAACGTTTATATTTTCGTGTGTTTGGTGTATTTCGTGGTTCTAAATTTGGTTGCTTCTTTACCGCGCTGCGTATTCCGTGGTTATGATCTTTTCTTAAACGAGCAGCGCCCGATTTTCTTGTGGGCAAAGATGAGCTCGAAGTCGGTGCGCTCCTCTTCGTCGGGTTCAAAAGCCTCGATCTCTTCAAAGCGCTCGTCCTTTTGCAACAATTCATGGATCTCCTCGAAATAGGGAAGGTGGTCGGTTGCCACATGCAGGTATCCGCCATCCTTCAGGGTTTTGAAAAGTGCATCCATGAAGGCCGGGTTGAAGAGGCGATAGTCATGGTGCCGCGCCTTCGGCCACGGGTCGGGGAAAAAGAAATAATAGTTGGCCACATAGTCGGCGGGCATCATCTGGCTGATGGCATAGTAGCCCTCCATGCGGAACACCCGCACGTTCTCGCGTCCGGCGCGCTCGCATCGCCGCCCGCTGCTGTGGATGCGCACCAACTGCCGTTCGATGCCCAGGAAGTTGGTTTCCGGAAACTTGCCGGAGCGCGCCACCAAAAAACGCCCCTTCCCCGAACCGATATCGACCTCTAGCGGGCGTTCCGGATGCGGAAAGCCGGCCTTGAAATCAAACGGATCGAGCCAATTGTCCGGGATAATGCGCAATGCGGTCTTCTTTTTTCTGCTCATGGAGTCCATACTGTCCGCGATTCATTGAACAAAGGGCAAGTAAATCCAAATGGGAATATCGGACAGGGACTACATGCGCGAGCCGGTTGAAAAACCGAAGCCGGGAAAACCGCGCCCGCATATCCAGAAAGCCGGCAACAAGCCCCCGCTGCTAAAGCGCCTCCAATTCTGGTTCTGGAGCCTTTGGAAACGGAAATAAGCACTCACACAGAGTCACGAAGCCACAGAGAAAGGAACATTCATAGTATTTAAGAAACTTTGTGGCTTGAGCGACCAGCGGGAGCGGGTGTAATAAATTCATCCAGTTGCAGCAAAAAAATTGCCCAGTGCCCTTGACGGCGCCCCACCTGCCCGCTACCTTATGCGCTCGTTTGTACGAAAAAGCGGGCGTAGTTCAATGGTAGAACCCCAGCCTTCCAAGCTGGTTACGACAGTTCGAATCTGT
>JBDLHZ010000004.1:0-25242 GCA_039715135.1 Verrucomicrobiota bacterium | reverse complement strand
CATAGACCAGTTCGGTCGTATGGTAATAGTTGACAGCGTTTGTGACCGCTCCGTACAAGGACAAGGAACCACTTACCGTCCAGAGTTGGATGACTTGCGCGCCGGCGACCTTTCCAAGTTTGAGTTGGTAGTCTCCCTGTTGCGTAGGAATGGAAATCATAGCGGCGGAGTTGAGTCTCGTCCATGGCGCATAGGCATCTACGGTCAGCTTCCAGCCATAGTTGGACATGTTGGTCTGGGTCGCGTCATCCATAAAGAAGTTATAGTTTGCGCCGCCGCCGGAGTTGTTGTCGGAAACCACCCACGCCGGATCGGTGCCGTGACCCCATAGGGCCACAACGCCCCCGAATCCATTCTCATTCCAGCCTTCGGTGGCGGGATCATTGTCACCAACGTGGCTGACAATCGTACTCCCCAAATAGATTTCAAGCGTGACCTCCTTGTAGCGGCCTTCGCCGATGTCGGCGCTGGAGCCCGACCCGAAGAAGGGGTAGCTTCCTGCGCCGTCGCTGGTTACATTGTCGAACTTCAGGACGCCGTCGACATACATGTCGACCTCACCGGAAGCATTTCCATCGTAGATCAGTTCGGGCACATGGAAACCGTCGACGGCGTTCGTGACCGCTCCGTACAAGGACATGGAATTACTTACACTCGTCCAGAGTTGGATAACCTGCTGACCGGCAATCTTGCCGAGCTTGAGCTGATAGACTCCCTGCGGCGAGGGAACGGAAGCCATGATCGCGGAATTGAGGTTTGTCTGGGCATAGGCATCCACGGTCAGCTTCCAGCCATTGTCGTTCATGTTGGTCTTGGTCGTGTCATCCAGAAAAAAGTTGTAGTTCAGGCCACCGCCAGTCCAGTAGTCGGCAATCACCCACGACGGATCGGTGGCGTTGGCCGATGTGGTAACAGCGCCACTCCACTCATTGAGGTTCCAGTTTTCGTTGGTCGGATTGTTCGCACCATAGTGGCGGGCAATCAGCGACTCCCACGCCTGCGCCGAACTGGAAACCAACGCAAGAACCGCTGCAATCGTCAGTATTTTCTTCATCTTCCTTCTCCTTTTTTCTACTGCATCCCGGAAACCGGATCGGCCCCCGACCCTTGAAATTCCCGATGCAACTGGACGGAAGGTACAACACCCGATCAGCACCGTCAAGAATAAATCAGAAAATTATTGCCTATAAGCAGAAGATTCAAGAATATTAGGTATCGACTACAAGCGTCTGATCCCCCTTTCGATGCCGCCCCTACCTTTTTTTGAGCGAGATCATGGAGCATGTTGCGACCGCAACGGCCATGCCAATTCCAAAGGCAATCAAGTGCAGCGGCCACGCCAGGGCGGGAACCCAAAGGAAGGCCATTGCGATCTCTGCACCCAGAATCAGCGAAACCAGCAAAAAAACAGGAGCGGAAAGCCGCGGAACACCAAAAAAGCAAAAATGCTTGTCCCTGTGAATCCATCCGAAGGCCCCCAGCAGGGAGTAGATGCCGCTGGATGCACCGACCAGCAGACTTCCCTTCGGCATGAAAAAGGTGAAATAGAGAAACGAGGATGCCGCCGAAAAAAGAAGAAAACCGAGAAAAACAAAACGCAACCGGATCTTGTCGGCAAACTGCGAACAGACCACCCACATTCCAAGGGCGTTGATGGAAAGATGAACCAGATTGCCGCTCAGGAATCCGTTGGCGAAAAACTGCCACCAACGGGGTTCCTTTTCGGAAAGTGCACACAACCCGAAAAATCCGGGAACCCGTAGCTGGATCAGATAGACCACACCCAGCAGAAAAGGGAAAACAAAATGCCGCAGGGATGATCTCTCTTTCTCTTCCTCGTCATTATTCATCGACACGAAAATACAGTGGAAACAAATGATTGCCAGTTTATCCAAAACAAAAGAGGGAACCCCGCCCCGCAACCTCGGAGGAGGTTCGAATTGAAAATGCGAGTCCCCTCATTCTTCCAGCCAGACGCTGCCGGAGAAGAATTCGGCATCGATCGGCGCACTGTTGGAATAAACCACGCTCTGCCCTGCACCTAGAATGTTGGTATAGCCGGGTACGCCCTCCCACAATCCACTCGGCAGGTTGCTGCTGCTTTGCAGGGAATACCAGCGGTTCAGGCCGCCATGCTGCGGCGTGGTTTCCACGGTCTGGAAATCGACGCTTGTGCCGTCTACATTCAGTACAAAAACGCTGTTCGAATCGGTCGAGCCCGTTCCGGCAATGTATTCGTTGCTGGTCAATGCACCATCGTTGTCGAAGTCGTTGGCGGCGGCGGCTTCGAAGTCATTGGTCCAGACCGGGTTTTCCTGCGCCAGCCACCAGTGCGGCGTGCCGCCGGAGGTTGCATCGGCCTCGAACCCCGCGTTCAGCGTCACCGGGTTGTTCATCGTTACCGTGATGGCCGGATCCGTTGCGGTACCAGTAGTGATCGCGCCGATGCTTCCCATCCAGGTATCGAATGAATACCATGAATCGGGCGAGGCGGTGATGCCGACCTCAGCGCCCGTGCCGTACCAGCCGGCGCCCGGGGCGGCGTCGCCCCCGAAACCGCTGGATACCGTCAACCGGTAGAAGCCCTGCGGTTCAACCAGCAGATCATCCATCCAGAAATCCATGCCGGAAACCTTGATTTTCTCCAGGCTGGTTCCGCTGCGGTTCACCATGTAGAACCAGCTGCCGGGCTGCGTGCCGCCCGGACCTGTCCAGCCGACGGCACTACTGATCGCCGCGCCATCGTTGAGCTGGATCTGGAACATTTTGTTGGTGTAGTCGAGCAACACGGTCAGCCGCACCCAATCGTTCGACCCCAGCACCGGGCCGCCGGCCGGTGCCAGCCATTCGTTCGTAAAGCTCGCGCCATCCGCCGTGCGGGCGTGCATGAGATTCACATGCCCGGAGGAGGCGTCCACATAAAACGCCGTCTGCTCTTCAATCGGAAGATCCGGAACAATCGGATTGGAAGGCATCGAAACGATGCAATCCACCTTGACCCGCTGCGCCGCTCCGGAATAAATGGCATTGGTCACGTTACCGTTGACCTGCAAGACCTTGGTGTGGTTGGTGGCGATGGGAAAGCCGCCGCTGTAGCTGCCGGTCAGGGCGGCGATCATGGCCTCGTTGGTGGAAATGCCGGCGGCATAGGGCTCGTCGGCCGACCAGTCGTCGGCTCCCGCCATCTGGAAGCCCGGGGCGTAGATCTCGAACGGTTCGACGTACGGGTCGGTATACACCGCTGTCCGCCAACGCGTGACCGCTGAATACGTTGTTCCATCCATGCCGGTTGCGTAATATGCCGAGACAAGCGACCCATCGGAAACCTGCACCGACAGGGGATACCCCCAGTTCCAGAAAGAGGTGTAGAAACCCTCGCGGATGAGAAGTTCCTGATCAATCCCGGGCCAAGTGCGACCGCCATCGTTGCTGATCCGGGCGAGAATCGCCCCCGGGTCAAGACGATAGCCGTATGTACACAGGATGCGTCCGTCCCTGAGGCGGATCATCTGCGCCGGCGACCCGCGCATTCCGCTGTCTACGGGGTCGCTCCACGTCAACCCGCCATCCTTGGATATGCTCTGGTACAGCGTATGCTCGTCCCCGGCATAGGTCCGGCTCATGCAGATGATCTCGCCGCGTTCGTTTTCCACGAGCGCCGATTCATTCATTCCGCCGGTCGGGTGGTATTGGTCAATCCCGTCGGGAGTCAGGAACACAAGGTTCCAGCTGTTCCCGTCATCGTCGCTGCGCAGGAAGAAGACCTCGAAGATTCCATAATTCTCGGCATAACTCTTTCCGGCCAGATACCGGTTTCCGTAGACCGCCACCAGATGGACCCCGTCCGAAGTAACGATTTCGCAGGCGCCTTTGAGATACGACATGGTTCCCTTCACATCGGTCGGCACGGCAATGGCGGTATTTGTCCAGGTCGCCCCGTCGTCCTCCGAAACCCAATAGGACGGATCCCCTAGATAGAGAACGTACGCCGGGTCGTCTGCGTCGATAACATACCGATGCTCGGCCTCCAATGCGGCCCGCTCCGATGCCGGAGCCTGCACCCATCCACCGGCGGAAGCGGTTATGAACCGCCCATCGTCCTTGACCCAGTCCTGGCTCGCAAACACCCCGGAGAAATCCGTCCAGGTCTGCCCTTCGTCGTTGGAGACCTTGGTGATGACCGCTCCGGTTGGATCGGTATGGCTTACATTTTCCCGCGCCGTGACGCGAATCGACAAACGCCCATCCGGCAGGGTGAAGAGTTCGGGGAAAGCGGTATAGCTGGCAGCGTCTTTGTGGATGAAGATATGTTCATCGATCGAAGAAGCAGGAACCCCGGACCAATTGACAATCTGGCTTCGTTCGGTTTCCGAGAGGAAACTGCAGAACTCGGCGGGCCAATTGACCGGAGAGGCCAGTGCCGTTACGGCGGTCAGGGCCATGTCCGGTCGGTTATGGTCGGGGTCGTCGATGTCGCCCACGCCGGTGAGGAAGAGATAGCCGTGGGTTGCCCCTGCGGGAAGCGTAACGTTGTTGACCTGGAAATTGGCATTATCGATACCATTCGTATAGGGCATGGAGTGGGAGGTGCCGTAGTTGTTGACCGAACCGTCGCCATACAGGAAGCTGACGACCGGGTCGCTGCCGTCCGTCGCGGCGGAAGCCTTGTCCGAGCTGATCGTGTAGTAGGGGCCGTTCGTGCCGGCATAGTGCCAGCGAGTATTGCTGTCCGATCCCAGGTTGCCATGGGCACGGATCGTGTATGTTTGCGCGGTGAAGTTGGTGTTGGAGATCTTCACAAGCTGGATCGCCATGGCATACGTGGTGGAATAGTGTATTAAAATCTCTGTATCAACCGGGTCGCCCGTCACATCCACCCTCATTGCGCTGTCATAGCCATCGCCATGGGTTGCCGCACCCCGGTCGAGGGAAACCTCCCCGATGTAGAATCCCAAGGGTGAGCCCAGGTTCCCCGCATGACCCCAGGTTGCGGTGCCGGCAGCCGTGGAGCGAACGACATCTGCCGCCCCGGCCTGCTTCGCGCCGACCAGCAGAATCCCCGCCAATAGGATTAAGTGTCTTGTTTTCATTTTATTCCTCTCCAATCAAAGCTCGCGCCAGATCGCCGCTGCTCGAATAAAATCCACACAACATGCCAGAAAAAACCACCTGCCCTCTCATTGGACAGATGGTATCTACAACAAGGCGTTGTGCCGAAACCCGTGATTTATTTATATCTTGAGGCGGCGGAGACCCAGCACAAGCGCGCTGCCAAGCATGAGCATGCCTGTCGTTGCCGGCTCGGGAATCGTTTCGAGCGTGACTTCACCCCAACCGATTTCTCCGGTGTCGGCACCGGAAGCAGAACCAAAGAAGGTCACGCTAGTAGCATTAAAACTGGTCAAATCGCTGAGAACTTCAACGTCATCGACAAACACGTCAACAAATCCAGAAACGTTTCCGTCGTAGACCAACTCAGTTTTGTGGAGGACATTGTCTGTAAGGCTATCAACCGTACCCGCCAGAGTCCATGCACCGGCTACAAAGTTCAGAATCTCAACCACTTGACCGGTTCCATTTTCACCAACACGAACCCGATACGCTCCCTCGTTCGAGCCCATCTGAGCGATACCTGCATCGTTTAGTCGCGCCCACCGCGAAAATGCACTCACGGTAAACTTCCATCCGTTCGCACTCATGGCGGCCTTATCAGCATTTATATTTTGCTCATAGTTTGCGCCGCCGCCGGTATTGTTGTCCTGCGTAATCAAAGCAGGATAACCACCGTGAACCCAGGGTACATTCGAAAACCCACCTCCCCATTCGTTGAGGTTGCCATACGGGTTGGCTTGAGTGGTAGGGTCAGCACCATTAGCAGCATCGTAACTGACAATAATAGCCGCCTGCGCGACCCCGGCGACCATCGCCAGCACCGCAATCATGGTTAGCATTCTCTTCATCTTCCTTCTCCTTTATTCTACTGCATCCCGAGAACCGGCTCGGCCTCCGACCCGTGAAATTCCCGATGCAACTGGGCGAAAGGTACAACACCCGATCAGCACCGTCAAGAATAAAACAGAAAATTTCTTATCCTTTACAGAAGATTTCAGAATATTGTTTTTTGTCGCCAAAGCCCCTCCCATTGCTGTAGTTGTGGACAGCATGATTCCTAAAACTTCCAGCCTTGCGGACGATCTCGCGGAAACCCTCCTGAATGATATCCGGGAAAGAAACCTCGCGGAAGGCACCCGCTACTACACCACGGCCGAGGTTTGTGAAAAGTTCAGCGTATGCACCGATTCCGCCTCCCGGGCAATGAAGTCGCTCGCCAGTCGGAACATACTTGTGCGCCTGCGCCGCCGGGGAACCTTTGTCGGCCCAGGCATCCAGCCGGACAAAAACACCCTCATCAGACACCTGACCGTCCTGAGCATGCCTGCCCACCATACCGAACCCATGGCACTGTTCTTCTCGCTGCCCTACCTTCTGGATGAAATCATGGAGGATGTCTCCATCCAAACCATCATCACCGAACCAGGCAACGACCTGCTGCTGCTTGAGGAATTGAAGAATAGCCCGAAACCGCCTGACGGAATCATCACCGGATCGCGCTCCAACGAGGTGTTCAAGGCTCTTTCAGAACTCAACACTCCTGTTGTTGTCATGGGAACCCTGGATCCCGGAATGCCGGATCTTCCCTCCGTCGACCTCGACTTCCAGCAAGCCGGTCAACTGTTGGCGAACTACATGTTCGAAAAAGGCCACCACCGCATTGTCGTACAGCAATGCGGAAATTCCGGATGCGACCATTGCTTCAGCGACGCCATCGCCGAAACCATGAGCGCCGCCCACTTGACAGCGAATAACTGCATGAAGGTCAGAGGCTTTCAGCACGACCTCGAGGTTGCCGAAAAAAACCTCAACGAGTTGTTCGGCAGCAAAAACCATCCTACCGCCGTAATAGCGCGCGGGGAATTTCTGGCGGATGTCGCCGCAACAGCGGTGAAACAGGCCGGGCTTTGCGTCGGCAAGGATATCGATATCGGATGGACAGCCAACTCCTGGCTGACGAAAACCCAATCGCCCTTCGTTCACGTCCAACCGACGCTCAACTCCCTGGAGGTGGCAAACATTGTCGCGGAGATGCTGGAAACCCAGATGAAAGGCGAGCCGCTCAAAGAGCGAACCGTCATCATCCCCGCCGAGCTGTGCCAGCCACCCCGCCCATAGGCATCCCGAGACCCGCCGCGCCCGGCGGCCACACCACTTCCACCACGCCTTCAAACTGCGCGTAAAACCACCACAAGGTTTACCGCGACCGCCACATGGTGCAGGGATAAAATGCCATTACGCTTCTTCAGCAAGCGAAGTGGCAGACAGATCAGGGTGAAATGCATTTTCCAAAAGGAGTCGCGCTTTTTTGACACGCCCCAAAACTTAGGCTAATCTTCGTTCGTTTTCTTTTATCGGTTTACACATCACTTGTTACGTATTAGAGGTTCATTCATGAGAACACATCTTTTTTTGGCATTGGCGGTACTGGCTGCGGGAACCTACGCGGAAGACGTGGCACTGAAAGGCGGCGCGAAAATCCAGGCACCCCTGCTCAAGAATGCCGACGATGCCGTTGTGCTCGACCTCGGCTACGACGTGTTGCGCATCCCGCGCAACGAAGTGCTGGCGGTCTCTGAAAACCGGCAAACCGTCGAAGGGAGCGTGCCGGACGACACCAACCGGCTCTACACCGTGCAATCGCCGGAACGGATCACCACCGCCAAGGCCTCCAAGCTCTACGCCCCCTCCGTCACCCTTGTAAAGACCGCCGCGGGCCTTGGCTCCGGCTTCTTCATCAATAAGAAGGGCTACTTGATCACCAACTTCCACGTCATTGCCGGCGAAAAGCATATTTCCGTCACGCAATTCCTGCAGGAAGGCAAGATCCTGCGGCGCGTTGTGCACAAGGAGGTGGAGATTGTCGCCACCGCCCCGTTCCACGACCTCGCCATCCTGCGGCTGGAGGATTTCGACACCGAGATCACCCCGGTCGTTTTCGAGCCGGAAGAAGACCTAGGCATCGGCGAAACGGTCTTCGCCATCGGCAACCCGCTCGGCCTCGAACGCACCGTTACCGAAGGCGTACTCAGCCAGACGCACCGCAACTTTGGCGGCATCCTCTACTTGCAGGTCGACGCCCCCGTCAATCCCGGCAACTCCGGCGGCCCGCTGTTCAATGCACGCGGCCAGGTTGTGGGCATCATCAATATGGGCGTACCCACCATGGAAGGGCTCAACTTCGCCATTCCCGCACGACATGCAAAATACATCCTCGACCACATCGATGCGTTTGCCTACGACGCCACCAACCCCGAATCCGGCTTTGTCTATCCTGATCCGCCCCGGCGCCCGGGAAAATTCTCAACCGAACAAAAGGAATCCGAAACCGACCACAAAAGCAATTTTCGCAAGGCAGTATTGAATTGATCCAAACGCTCTATCCAACTATCTTGCATGTATCAAAAAAGGAGATCGAGATGCATAACGAATTTACTGCCATAGTTGAAAAGGATGGAGAATGGTTTGTCGCCTACTCCCCGGAAATCCGTGGTGCGAATGGACAAGGGAAAACACGGGACGAGGCTATCGAAAACCTCTCTTCCGCCATAGGCCTCATCCTCCAAGACCGACGAGAAGACGCCATGCGGGGATTGCCCCGGGATGTGGAACAAGCCGTGGTCGCAGTAGGATGAAACGAAACCAACTCCTCAAACATCTCCGTCGGAACGGATGTCATCTTAAACGGGAAGGTGCGTCCCATTCGCTTTGGTGCAATCCCCGAACAGGCTGGATCGAGGCGGTTCCCCGGCACACCGAAGTGGCAAACCGGCTGGCGCAAAAGATTTGCAAAAAACTGTCCGTCCCTGAAATCGGATAAAACAGAAGGATCCAAGACATGTCCATTAAACTAAAAACCCTCGCCCTGCTACTATCCATCCCGCTGGCCTCAACCGCCATTGAACGGATATCGTTGCTCCCACCCGATGCGCAGACCTATGTGCGCATTTCCAACACCACCAACTTCTGGAGCAAGCTCAAGCAGTCGCCCGGCGGTAAGCTGTGGGCCGACCAGCAGTTTCAGGATTTCCTCGGCAACCCCGATGCCGAAACCTGGCAGGATTTGTTCTTCGAGGGTGAATCCGATGCCGAAAGCGAGATGCTTGCCGAACAGTTCAAGATGCTCAAGGGCGAAGTCATTCTCGCCTTCGACATGGAATTGGAGAATCCCCATATCATCGCAGCCATGGCCAAGGATGATTTTCTCCGCAGTCTGGAGATGGACGCCAAGCTGGCCGAGATCACTGCGGAACCGCTTGAAATCATCAAGAGCACCTTTCAGGATATTGAAATCATCCAACACGTTGAAAACGGTGGTACACCCGAAGAGGATTCGTCGTGGCAGACGCATGTTGGCACAACGTTTGTGTTGGGCTACACAAGGGAGTGGGTCGAAAAGTGCATTGTCCAGCTCAAGAAGGAAGCCATCAAGGAACCCGAAGGCCATCCTTCCTGCAACCTGCATATTCCGCTTTCCGGCTTGATCAAAAAAATCATCGAGGAAGACAAAAGGGATGCCGCCAACAACCCCGGTGCAATGGATACCGAATTGCTGTTCGACGCGCTCGGATTGATGGGCATTGAAAACTATTCGCTCAAGATCGAGTTGAAGGAGGACGAAATGGTGGCCGACGGCAACCTGCGTGCATCCGACCTGGACAAAGGCATCTTCACTATTCTCGACCTCCAGCCATCGGAGCTCCCAACCGTCGGCTTCATTCCCGAAAACATTGCGTCGATCGAAGTCGGCCGCTTCAACCTGCTGCGCTTCTGGCAGGAGATCCCGAATGTTCTCGCCACCGCCATGCCGGCGGTCAAGCCGCAGTTCGACATGATCGTGGCCATGATCCAGCAACAGGCGGGCATCAACTTCGAGCAGGATCTGCTGGCCAATATCGGCACGGAATATTTCTCGTTCACCGTGGCCGAAGGTGATAAGCAAATCTCCATCGTTGCGGTCGAGCTCAAGGACAGCATGGCGTTCAAGACCGGACTGGAAACCGCCCTCGCCGCACCGGCACTGCAACCGCAGGTGGCCGCCGGGCTCGAAATCGAGGAGTTCCTCGGCCACACCATCTACACCGTGAAAGACTCCGATCCCGAGAACGACATCGCTTTTGGCGTGGCGGGCGACTATCTCCTCTATGGCCAGCCCGATGGCATCCGCCAAGTCATCCGTAGCGAGAGCGGCGATGCCGCCGCCACCGAATCGTTCGAGCACTCTCCGCTTGTCAAGGGACTGCGCCAGCATGTTCCGCCGCGCGCATTCGGCTTCGGTGCCGTCGATTGGAAAAAGAACATGGCCGTCATTGTACGCGAACTGGGCAAACCTGAATATTTCACCCTCATGCAGCAAAAATGGGCCAAGAGCGGATCCCCTCTCCCGCCGCCCGACTTCGACAAGCTGCCGCCCGCCGACCACATTGCCTCTTTCTTCAATGTCTCGTACCAGTATGCCGAAGCCACCCCCGATGGCATTCACCAGAAGATCATTTTGAAGTATTAGCGCGGCAATGCCGCTTGAATATCGAATATCCAACAAGGAATGTCGAATGTCGAAATTTTCCGCCTTTCCAAATAGAAGCTGTCGCTCCGCACGAGCGGAGTCCGACCCTTCGGACAGACCCACCAATCATCAATCGGCAATCGGCAATCAAAAATTCGTTGCCATCCCCCTTGTCATTGGGTTGCTATGTGCTTCCGCCAATGCAAAAGACCTTGATCAACCCCCCCGCGATTTCGGCTTCCAGCCGCTGGAAATCTTCAAGTTCGACAACGGTGCCAGCCGTCTGATCGTTGACGACATCAACGGCGACGGTCTCGACGATATCCTCTTCGCCAACAACCATATTTCGCGGCTCGAAATCCTCGTGCGCAAGGCGGATACCGAAGAGACGGACGACCTGCCTGAGCTCGACGAGCGCTTCGACAACAAGGGCATGATTGTCGACCAGGCCCTCAAGGCGTTGCGCGTGGCCGACCTCGACAACAACGGGCGGCTCGATATCATCACCTTCGGCACGGCCATCGGCCTGCAGTTGCGCTACCAGCAGGAAGACGGCACCTTCGGCGACCCCGAGCGCATCTTTATCAAGGATCCCTCCTCCGTCACCACCATCCAGATCGGCGACCTTAACGAAAACGGGAAGAAAGACATTCTCGTCTGCCGCCGCGACCAAGCCGATCTCCACTGGAACACCGAGACGCGCCCGTTCCAGGAAAAGAAAACCCTCACCTTCTCGGCCGACAAAAGCTATTACGGCGACATTGCCGATATCAATGCCGACGGCATCGCCGATCTCGCCTTCCACTTCAATACTCCCCGCAACCCGTTGAAGGTGCGCTACGGCAAGGGCGATGGCCTCTATGGCACAGAGCAGCCGATCGACCTCCCGCCCCGGCAATATATGGACATTCTCCAGCCAGAAGGGTCGGAGCCACAGATTGGCATGGTACTGCGCAACCGACTTGCCTTCCGCACCTACGGCTTCGCCGAAAAGGAACAGCCGCCGTTGCTGGGATCACAGGAGATTTCGCCTGCCCGCATCGGACTTGAAGGTACCGGCAAAAAAAACGCGCCGGCCTGGGTGGCCAGCGACTTCAATGGCGACGGATACGACGACCTGCTCGTCGCCGCACCCGAGCTTAGCCGCCTCCATCTCTACTCCGGCAGCGGCGGCGGTCTCGACCCCGAGCCGCGGCGCATCGACACCCTCTCGGAAGCCACCCGCATCTCGCGTCTGGCCAACGGCGACATCCTTGTCGTCAGCAAGAAGGAAAAAATCGCGGCACTCCATTCCGCCGCAGCCCTCGACCGCTTCCCGGCCATCCTCAAGACACCCGGCAATGTACTGGCCGGTTGCGCCATCGAATCCGGCGACGACTGCTGGTTCGTCTGCAAGAACGACGACAAGAAACTGCAGCTTGTCCGCACTCCCGCAAAAGGCGGCAAGGCGGATGTCTTTGGGCTCGACATGCAAAACGATCCCTCCGACCTGCTCGCGTTCCGGTTGCCCGAAAGCAGGGTCGGACTCATCTTCTTCATGGCCTACGACACGCCGAAGATGCACCTCTTCGATGGAAGCCAACTCGAAGAACTCACCAGCGAATCGTTCCGCGCACTCACCCAGCAACTGACGCTGCCGAACATCCGTCTCGGTGCTCCCGGCGATGGCTCGGTTCTCACGGTCTCGCAGGGCGCGATTGCCCGCCGCTTTGAATGGAGGGGCGACCGCTACGAAGCCACCCGCCAGTTCAACCCCGAAAACCCGCGTGGAGAGTTGATCGCCTCCTGTGGATACGAACTGCTCGACGGATCGTCCGGCACCTTGCTCTACGACCGCAATTCCGGCGACCTCGTCCGCTTCGATGCCGAAGGCGACGGCTGGGGCAAGGTCCACATCCCCGATGCCGACCAAACCATCTTCGCCCTCGCCCAACTCAAGAACAAGGATCGCGACACCGTGGTTTTGCTCGGCCGCACCGGACTGAACGAAATCATAAGCAACGGCACGCGCCTTGCACCCGTTTCGGAAGCCGAATATATCTCGCCCTCCGAAGATCCGATGCTCGCCTACGCCAAGGCCGTCAAGCTTGGCTCCCCACCCCGTCCCATGGTCGCACTCATCGATCCCGCCAACCGCGCCATCGAACTCGTCGGCATGATCGATGGCGAATTGAGAAAGGAACTGCTGTTCGAGGTATACCTCACCTCCGACTTCGTTAACCGAAAACAAAACCGCGGCACAGAGCCGCACGATGTCGAATCCGGCGACCTCAACGGCGACGGCATCGGCGACCTCGTCGTCCTCAGCCAAGACAAGCTGCTGATCTATCTGGGGGAGTAATGAAAAAAAGGAGAAACGATGAGATTCAAAGTCGACAAGGAACTGTGTGTGGGGTGCGAGGCGTGTAACGGAATCGCCCCGGAAGTCTTCGAGTTTCCCGATGGAACCTCGCACGTAAAACTCGATCCCGTTCCCGCAGCGCTTCAGGAAAGCGCCCTGAAGGCCGAAGCAAACTGTCCGGCAGAGGCGATCTCGCACGAAGCATAATCCAATCCGAATTGCGGACGCGATGGATCCACAATTTTCATTCACTCCAATCGGCACGATCCATTCGTGCTACGGCGAAAAATTCGGCATCCCTCGCCAGCCGGGATTGGTGAAGAGCGCCACGGCAACCCTGGAGCTGCTGCCGCCGTATAACACTCCCGAGGCTCTGCGAGGACTGGTGGGTTTTTCCCATCTCTGGATCATATTCCTTTTCCACCAGTCGGCACGTGACGATTGGAAGGCAACGGTGCGACCACCGCGCCTGGGCGGCAACGAGCGCATCGGCGTGTTTGCATCGCGCTCGAATTTCCGGCCCAACCCCATTGGGTTGTCGGTTGTTGAGTTGTTGGCTATTGAAGGGGTCAAACTAACATTGGGCGGAGGCGACTTTCTCGACGGCACCCCGGTGCTCGATATCAAACCCTACATCCCCTACGCCGACCGCATTCACGAAGCAACGGGAGCGTTTGCCGATGCAGCGCCGGAGCCGGTCAACAACGTGGAGTTCAGCCCCGAGGCGGAACGCGCCGTCCAGGCATTGGAAAACGAAAGCCGCCCGGCGCTTCGGCAACTGGTTTGCGATATGCTCGCCTTCAACCCGCGCCCTGCCTACCAGCCCGACGATCCTGATCGTGTATTCGGCACCCGCATCTTCGACCTTGAAATCCGCTGGAAACAGGTGGAATCGAAGGTAGTGGTGTTATCAGCCCGGCAGTCAATTCATAACGCGCCCCCTTCGGGAGGCACGTCTACAATGTCGCATGATTGATTGGCGTTGATTGAAAAAAGGTGTAGGACGCGACTCTTTTGAAAAAAGGTCGTGTATTCGCCTGTTTATCCATTGATCCAAGCCTTGACGTTGTCGGGTAGCGGAAGAATCGCCTTGAGTTCGCACTCGCCGGCGGGAATTTCCATCTTGTCGCCGACCTTGTGGCCGATGAGCGCCTTGGCCAGCGCGGTTTCGCTGGAGATGATCGAAAGGATCTCGTCCTGGTCCCATGCACCGAGGATATGGAAGGTTTCTGTCGCACCACCCGGATAGGCCAGTTCCACGCCCGTACCCCTTGCAACCTCGTCGAGCGCCACGCCGGCAAAGTCGGTCGGCTTGACTTTCTCAAGATCCTCGGCGAGCTGTGCCCCCTGCGCCATGAGCAACCCTTGGCGCTCCTTGGCATACTTGAACTCGGCATTTTCGCGAAGGTCGCCATAGCTGCGCGCCACCTCGATCTCCTTCGAGTTTTCAGGAATCTCGACCGTCATGATCCGCTCAAGCTGCTTTTGCCGTTCGGCGTAGCTTCGGGCGGAGGTGAACGGGATTTCCTTCTTCGGTGCGGTGGCGTTTTTCGGCGGCAGGATGATGTCCTGCAACTCCGGGAACTTGCGCAGCACCTTGGCGATAACCGACTTGCGATCCAGTGCATCCCATCCCTGGCCTTCGTTGGTGCGACGAAGGAAGTCGCGGCGTTGCTGCCCGGTCATGGAACCCATGACATCGTGCAGCCACTCTTCCTGCTGGAAGCGCTCGCGAAGCTGGTTCTGTGCGCGGAGCATGGCGCCGGAGCTATTGACTTCAAGGACTTCCTGGACACGGAAGGCAAGGTCGCCCTTGGAGATAAGCTGCCATTTGTCGACGAGCTTGGGTGAGCGCTGGCACCAGAGCAGCATCGGTGCACTGGCGGTGCGGCGGGCTACGGCGGTGGCCATGATGCCCCGGACATCCTCCTCGGCACCATTCGCGATCAGTGCGGCCATGACTTCATTCAGCACCGGGTGGCTGACCACCGGAACAACCTCGCTTAGCGTGGCAATCACGGCATCCTTGTCGTTTTCGATCAGAATGGTCAGCAGGGTCTGGAGCTGGCGCGACGGCAAGCGTTCCAGCGTAACCACAAGATCGCCGGCAACCAGATCGCGGATGAGCTTGGCCATATCGAGCCCGGCGGGTTCGATGTCGAAAATACGGGCATAGATGAAGCCTTCGGCCTTCCATTCCGGCCGTGCGGAGGGTGCGCCCTTGATAATGAAGGAAAGGCGGTTGGACAGCGCTTCCCGGGCGGCGTCCGACGAGGCATCGATCTTCTTTTCGAGGATTTCCTTGAAACGCTCAAAAAGCCCTTCGATGTCGCGCTCCTGCACAATGCGGGAAAACCATTCGTCGTCGTAGTCCACCACACCCTTGTGGAGTACCATGTTTTCCGAGCGCTTCTTGGGGATTTCAACGGCGGCATCGTTCTTGAGTTCACGGCGGGCCGCGGCCCAAAACTTTTTCCAGCCATTGTCCGGGATGATCGATGGCTCCAGTGTCTCCTGAAGACGGGTAACGGACATCGGGCCGTAGCTGCGCAAGGTGATACGCACAACCTCGGCGGGATCCTCCTTGATCAACCGCTCAAGCTCTGCCGGCTGGCTGTGCTTGATGGCAAGAATATGGTCTTCGGCAAGGGCCTCAAGGGCCTCGACCGCATAGCTGAACGCCATCTCGTGTTCGCCCTTGCGTTCAAAATCGATCTCGATGTTCCGGTAGAAATAGTCGATGTGTTCGACAATCCCGAAGCCCCACGTCGAATTATAGCAGAGCATCCCTATTTTGAGCGATCGAAGGTGGCGCAAGCGCTTAAAACATTCAGCCTCTGGCATCCTTCCCCCGAACCCCGCCGGCTCAACCATTTTCAGGGCATTCTGATCCCTGGAAAGCAGCTTTTCCACGGAACTCTTGACGTCCTCCACCGACTTCCGGACGGTCGCGAGCCATTCCAAGACCAACATGGCCCGGTCAATATCGTTTGCTTCCGCACACTTCTGGAACAGCATCTGCGCCCAGCCATCGGCTTCCTCGCCGCGATCGGCCTTGTCCATTTCCGTGAAAACCGAGACCAGTCCGGCCGCATCCATTTCCGCCGCTTCCAGTTGCCCCAGAAACCATTCTTCATTGATTTCGTTCAAATCCATTGCACACCTCTCCTTGAATAAGCGCGCCAACATACCGCTTTTACAAAGGCCTGGGAAACGTTTTCCGGGGATTTCACGAAGAGCGCCTATTTGACGCCGGAGGGCATCGGCTGCGGGGTGGAGGTGGGGCCGTCGATCACGAGAATATCGGGGCCGTTTTCCACATCCTTGAAGCGGACGCGGTCGATGGCCACTTTTCTTGGACCGACCTGTCCGGGCTTGAAATGGGTGTGGTAGACGATGAACAGCTCCTTGCCGTCGGGCGATTTCACGAACATGCCGTTGCCGGGGCCTTCGATCGCCTCGGTTTTGGACAGAATCGGGTTGCCCTCATATTTTGTCCAAGGCCCCATCGGGCTTTTGCTGGTGGCATAGCCGATGGCATAGTTGGGATCCGTGAACGAGTTGCCGGTGTAGGTGAGATAGTAATAGCCCTCGTGCTTGATCAGGGCGCCGCCTTCGTTTACCAGATGCCCGTTCGTCGGACGGCACTCCCACTCCTGCGTCGGATAGACGGCCACCACCGGCTCGCCGTCGAACTCGACCATGTTGTCCTTGAGCCTGACCACCCGGATATCGTTGCGCTCCGGGATTACCTGCGTGATAACGAGATAGGCCTGCCCGTCGTCATCGATGAAGACATTCTGGTCGATCGCCTCTTCCGGCGGGGCGGGCTTGTAGAATGGAACCTTGAATTCCTTGAACGGCCCCAGCGGCGATTTTCCCTTGGCGATACAGAGGTGCATGTTGAACGGTCGCCCGCTGAACTTGTTGGGGGAAGCGTTGAAATACAGGTAGTAATCATCCCCTACCTTCGCCATTTCCGGCCCCCAATAGTTGCACTGCGACCACGTGGTTTCGTCCGGGCTGAAGGCGTAGCCCTTGTTTTCCCAGTTGACCAGATCGGTAGAGACCAGGACGGGAACCCCGCTTGCCGATCCCCCCTGATCGTCCGTTCCGTAGAGATAGTAGACGTCGTCCTCGTGGAAGACGAACGGGTCGGCCACGGGAACATCCAGCGGATTGGTGTAGGTCGCCGCCACTTCATCCTTGAATTCGACCATCACTTTATTGGTCGCGCCGGCGCGGGCAACAAAGCTCTTGGAAGCAAAGCGCAACCGTTCGAGTTTCCCGTTGCTCAATCGATAGGCTCCCGCCACGGCGGTCGCCTCGCCCTCCTCCAGAAGCTTGAAACCGACCGGCGTTGCATTGACCAGATAGTTCTTGCTGACAGTTTCGCACTCGACCTTTCTAATTTTGTCAAAATCCCACTCTTCGTCCCGGTTCCCCATCAGCAGCGCAACCAGGGAGGATTCGTCGGACTTCAAACCGCGCACCTCCACCGAAACCGTCGGGCCGGCATTCCATCCGCCGTCTTCCAGCTCGACGAATTCATGCGAAAGCGTCCCGTCGTCCGCCACCGTCCACATGCGGTAGCCATATGGATTGTCGTCCCTGTTCAGAGACGTACTGACCGCCGTAACCAGTTGCATGCCTTGATAGTCATTGATGATGCGGGCATGGGTGTGCCCGCTTAAATAGGCCTTCACGCCATGCTGCACCAACAGATCAGGCAACATGCTCCGGGTTTCCGGCGGAAGGTTGTAGTAGTCGTTGGCTTCGTCGGGGGAAACCTTGTAGATCGGAACATGCCCGAACATGACAATCTTTCCGCTCTCCGCCTGCTGGAGCACATTCGTCAACCATTGCATCTGCGCTTCACTTTCGCCCGGCAGATGCTTCATCATGAGTTGCGTATCGACCCCGACAAAACTCCAGTCCTTGTGATTGAAACTGAAATAGTCGGTACCCACCGTTTTCCGGTATTGCTCCAAAGATGCCGGAGAGGGCTCGTTTCCGACATCATGGTTTCCGGGAATCATGTAGGCGGGGCAGTCCAGGTTGCCAAGGATTCCCTTCAACTCGGCATATCCCGCCGTATTTTCCGTGATATCCACCAGATCGCCGCAGATCAGCACAAAAGCGGGGCTTTGCCCATTGATCTGCCGTACCGCCTGCCGGAGTCGCGCGGCATCGGACTGGTATCCCCCCCGCCCCAGCTGGGGATCGGCCAACTGGACAAACCGGAAGGCACCTTCAGCAATCGAAAGGGCCAGAAAAACAAGAAGGAACAGTAGATTGATTCTTTTCATATGCAGGTCTCGTGGTTGTTTCCGATTAGGGATATGCGAACAATCTCCATTGATAGGTTCCTTATTGCAATAGGAAACCATCTGTCGATTCGCTATCTTCAGGTTCGTTTGAATGTGCGGCGGATTATTCGGCACGGATCGTCTTAAAGGGAAATCGATTATGAAACGATACAAATATCTTCTTGGAACACTGTTGTGCACATGGACAGGAACGGCGGTTGCCGCCACGTTGTCGACGGGGGCGCACGAAGGGAAGTTGGTCGAGTTTGCCGCCCGCGAGATCGGCCGCTACACCTGGCTGCGGACCGGCGAGCAGGTTGAGCGTGTCGACGGCGCTTCCGCCAACATTGTTCTCAAAGTGGATGCCGGTCTTGGAAAAGATACGTTCACGCTGAAGACGGACGGGAAAACGCTCTCCATTTCCGGCGGGAGCGACCTGGCGGTGCTGTACGGAGCCTATCGCTATGCCGAGCTGCTGGGCGTGCGCTTCTATATCCATGGCGATGTGGTGCCGGACGGCCGCATTCCGTTTGCGCTGCCTGAAGTGGATGAAACCCACACGCCGCTATTCGAGCATCGCGGCATCCAGCCATTCCACGACTTTACGGAGGGGCCGGACTGGTGGTCGCTCGACGACTACAAGACCTATCTCGGCCAGATGGTCAAGATGCGCATGAATTGGATCGGCTTCCACTGCTATCCCGAAGGCGGCGTCGGCCCGGAACCGCTGGTATGGATCGGCCTGCCGGAAGACGTCAACGAAGACGGCACCGTAAAATGGGGCTACCCGACCGCGCTGGCCAGCACACGTGGCGGTCGCTGGGGCTATGAAGACACGCCGGTTGAAGAGTTTGCCGCCGGAGCCGGGAACCTGTTTTCCGGCGACGATTTTGGTGCGTCGGTGACCGATGGCTTCCGTCCGCTTCCGGAAACACCGGAAGATTGCGCCGAGGTATTCAACCGCACCGGCCGTTTCTTCAACGAAGTTTTAGGCTATGCCGACGAACTCGGCATTCACACCGTTCTCGGCACCGAGGTGCCGCTGACGATCCCGGCAGCATTGAAAGAGCGCATGCGCGAAAAGGGGCTCGATCCAGAATCGCCGGAAGCCATCCGCAAGGCATATGACGGCATGTTCCTGCGTATCAAGCGCACGCACCCGCTCGGCACCTACTGGGTCTGGACGCCCGAAACCTGGACATGGCAGGGCAACAGCAAGGAGGAGCTCGCAAAGACCGTCGATGACATCAACATTTTGCGCGAATCGCTTGCGGCGCAGGGCAACCCCTTCGGCTTCGGCACCTGCGGATGGGTGCTCGGCCCGGCCTCGAACCGCTCGCTGTTCGATGATTCCATGCCACCCGACGTGGCCATGGGCTGCATCAACCGCGATGTCGGATTCACCCCGGTCGAAACCGGATTCGCCTCTATCAAGGATCGGCCAAAGTGGGCGATTCCGTGGGTCGAGGACGACCCGGCCATGATCACTCCGCAGCTGTGGGCCGGACGCCTGCGCCGCGATGCGGCCGATGCGCTGGCCTATGGATGCACTGGCCTGATCGGCATCCACTGGCGCACAAAGGTGCTCTCGCACAACTTTGCCGCACTGGCCGCCGCCGCGTGGGATCAGTCGGGCTGGAACACCGAGCCCGATGCAAAAATCATCTTGCCCAAAGGGCCGACCACCGATTTCCGTTTGAGCGGAAACTTTGGCGGAACCGATGTTGCTCTCAAAAACGCAGACCCCGAAGCGCTCTACCAAACCTGCCGATGGGCCGTTGGCGGCTACAAGATCCAGGTGCCCAACGGAACCTACGACGTAACCCTGCGCTTCTGCGAGTTCCATTTCGACGATCCCGGCAAGCGCGTTTTCGATGTTGTGGTTGAAGGCAAAACCGTGGCGGAAGGATTCGATGCCATCGCCCGCGCCGGTAAATTCGAGGGCTGCGATCTCGTGCTGAAGGATGTGAAGGTTGAAGACGATGCGCTGGATATCGGCTTTATCAACAAGGTCGACAACCCCTTCATTGCCGGCATCAGCATCGAAGGCCGCACGGCGGCGGCAAACCAAGTGGCCGGAA
Source organism: Verrucomicrobiota bacterium (assembly GCA_039715135.1). Taxonomy (GTDB): domain Bacteria; phylum Verrucomicrobiota; class Kiritimatiellia; order Kiritimatiellales; family Pontiellaceae; genus Pontiella. The sequence goes on along the minus strand of JBDLHZ010000004.1, from coordinate 4,893 downwards.
AGCCCTTTGAGCGTCATGTCAACTGCGGCGGCGGTACCATCGGCGACTTCGAGGACGACCTGCCCGACTCCGCCCCGGTCGCGGCGCGCGATCTGCCGCGCGACCTGCCGGCAGAAGACTTCTACGTCGATTGGTGCCTCAACCAGTTTGGTACTTCCGACAAGGTGCTGGCCGAACTCTTTGTCCGGCACGACGGCGCCAAAGGGAAGAAGGAATACAACAAAGACCTGACCGACCTGCCGCGTCCTGCTGCATGGGGCTGGGGACCGGGCATGATCATTCCCGATTCCAAGCCGTGGACGGAGGAAAAGGAACGCTATGCCTTTGTCGACGAAATGGCCTCTCTGCGCCCGACCATCAAGGGGAACGGCAACCTCGCGCGTTTTGATTATTGGCTCAACAGCTTCCGCTATCTGCGCGCAGTCGGCAAAGCCGCCTGCACACGTGGCACCTACGATGCCGCCATGAAGGATGTTGCCGCCCATCCGAAAAAGGCACTGGCGCTACGCATCGAGCTGGCGCGCGACTGGGAGAAACTAATGAAGCTCCAGCTTTCCGTAACCGACACACCCGGCGGCATGGGAACCATTGCCAACCTAGAACAACATGTACGCCGCTGTCCCGACGGGGACGGAGTACACCGCTTCCTCGACTGCCACGATGCAAAGCTGGCCGAAGCCCTAGGCGAGGCACTGCCACCCGAAGCCGAGCCGACGACGGACTACCTCGGCGAAGCCCGCCTGACCATGCCAACCGTACGCACCTCGCGCAACGCAACCGAAGCGTTGACGCTAAAAGCCATCGTGCTCGACAAGGTGCCGGCAAAACGCGTTGCCCTGCATTGGCGGACGCTCGGCGGCGAAGCCCGGACGCTGGAGTTCAGCCATTCCGGGCGCGGTGTCTACGAGGTTGAACTGCCTGCCAATGCGGAGATGGTTGAATACTACGTTGCCGCCACTACCGCCGGGGGCGAAAAACTGCTCTGGCCGGCAACGGCACCCAACCGCTGCCAAACCGTGGTTGTCCTGCCGGATTAATCAGTCAAAACCACTACCGCGACAGCACCAAGGGCTGACATGCATCCCTGCCGTCCGGAATACGCGCCCTTTTTGAAAAAGAGGCACGTCCTTCTACAACAAATCGAGAGGGGATGGCGTTCGCTAAACCCCCAACGGTGTAGGACACGGTTCTCTGCTTACAGAGGCCGTGTGGGTGTAGGACGCAAGTCTCGACTTGTCGACGGAAGAGGCCGCGTTAGTTGTTGATGCCTTTCCTTGCCTCGGGCAGATCGGTTGTAATACCGTCGATTCCCCAGTCCACCAAAGCCTGCATGACTGCGGTATCGTTAACTGTCCACGCCCATGTTTCGATGTTGTTTTCCCGCAACTTCTTGATTATGTCGGGCGAGAGGACTTGAAAATTGATTGAAAGCACTTCACATCCGAGTTTTTTAGCTTGCTCCAGCATCCAGTCGGCCGGATCGGATTCAGCCGGAACGCCGCCTACGAGCAAGCCGCACCGGATGTTGCTGTCGGCTTTCTTGATTTCCTTGATCTTCTCCTGATGGAATGAGATTACGCAGGCCTTTGCCTCGTGCGATGAAAGCAATCCGACGAGATCCTTTGCGTCTACATCCGCGGCCTTGACCTCGATGACAGCCGTAACATCCGTACCATCGAAAGCCTTCAGCGCCTCATCCAGCGTCGGCACGCGCTCGCCTGCAAACTGCGCGCCTTTCCACGATCCGGCATCGAGTTTTTGAAGGTCGGCGAGTGTTGCTTCAGCCACCGCGCCTTCTCCGTCGGTAGTCCTCTCAAGCGTGTAGTCGTGCAACAGCACGGTCTGGCCGCTGGCGCACCGGTGCAAATCGAACTCGATTCCATCGGAACCGGCTGCAATTCCCCCCTCAATGGACGCAACGGTGTTTTCAGGATACTTTGCGGAATAACCCCGGTGCGCAACGATCAGGTAGTCATCGTTCCTCTTTCTCTGGATGGGTTCCGAATCCGGTAAATCCGTTACAGAGAAACCGCTGAAAACCGCCTTGCACCCATAAACCCCAAAGCCGACCAAGCCAGTGGGCACATCCACGCAATAGGGACTGGAGAACAGCTTCTCCCCATCCAGATAGGCCGTAACCGTTTCACTCTGCACAACGACCTTCAGACGCCTGAACTTGCCGGTTTCGAAATCGGTTTTCGCGGATGCCGTTTTCCGCACCGACCATTGGTTTTGCTTTCCAACAATAAAACCGCAACCGGCATTTGCGGAAGCTTCGGGTTTCATGAAGCAGTGCGAAACAGCCGATCCATCGGAAACCGCCCTGAAGGCAATGGAGAGCCAGCAATCATCCCGGACGATTTCCTCGAAGGACACATCCGCTTCGATGATGCAGTTTTGCCGGTTTGTGCTGCCGGACAGCATGGTTGCCTGTTCATCGGCGGCGTCTATGCACAGTTGGCGGTTCTCCAGACGCCAATCGCCATTGACCGCCTTCCAGTTATCGAGGCCGTCTTTGCCAAAACCGACCGACGATGCATGGCCGATAAAAAAAAGACCGATCGCCAATATTCCCAGCATGGAAAGTTTCCGGTGCACCATTTCCCCCATCTTTGGCCTACAGCACGGTTCCGGAAGGAATCACGGTGTCATTGGGGATTACCATGATGCCGTCGCGAACCCAGTAGAGGTCATTTTCCTCGTTGGCGGGCTTGCCCTCCGGAGAAATGACAACCCCGTCGCCGATCCGGGTATTTTTGTCGATAATCGCCTGTTTGATGGTGCAGTTCTTGCCAATGCCCAGCGGAACACCCGACTTGTGTGTGGTTCTCCCGTGTTCATAATAGTCGGCACCCATGATGATCGAATCCTCGATCACGGTGCCCTCGCCCACCAGGGCGCGCAAACCAATGACGGAATGAACGATGCGCTTGCCGGTAATGATGCAGCCATCGGAAAGCAGGCAGCGGGTAAGATCGCACTGGTTGATCTTCGAGGGCGGAAGGTAGCGCATGTGGGTGTAGATCGGCGAGGCCATGTCGTAGAACGAAAAGCTCGGCAGCGGGTCGGTAAGCGCCAGATTTGCCGCCCAGAAAGAATGGATGCTTCCGATGTCCTCCCAATAGTCGTCGAAGATGTGGCTGCAGACCTTGTATCTATCAATCGCCCAGGGAATAATGTGCTTTCCAAAATCGGGTTCGGCATTTTCGCTCAGCAGCTTTCTCAATATATCGGTTTTGAATACATAGATGCCCATGTTCGCCAAATAGCGTTCCTCTTCATAGAGCGGGGCGCGCAGTTCGTTGAGTTCAGGAGTATCGCCTGGTTTTTCAGCGAAATGACTTATCCGGCTATATTTATCAACCTGCATGATGCCCAGCCCCGCAGCCTCCTCGCGCACGACGGGTTTCGTGCTGATGGTAATGTCCGCCTTGCTGATAAGATGCGATTCAATCACATCCTTCAGATCCATCCGATAGAGCTGGTCGCCGGAAAGAATCACCACCAGATCAGGTGCTTCATCCGTGAAATACCGCATGGAGCGGCGCACCGCATCCGCCGTCCCCTGGAACCAGCCCTCCGAGTCCGGCGTCTGCTCGGCAGCAAGGATACGTACATACCCGCCACTAAACTGGTCAAAGCGGAAGGTGGCGCCAATGTGCTGGTGCAGCGATACACTGTTGAACTGGGTCAGTAGGAAAACCTTGCGAATCCCACTGTTGATGCAGTTGCTGATGGGAATATCGACCAAGCGGTATTTCCCGGCAATTGGAACCGCCGGCTTCGCCCGTTTCTTCGTCAATGGTTGCAAACGGCTCCCTGCGCCGCCTCCAAGAATCAGCCCGACAACTTTCATTCCATCACCTTGATCAATCGCTCTCATGTACATAAACACGATAGCGAAAACCTTCATGGAACGGAAACAAAAGAAATGGGGAAATTAGCACTTGCCTCGCCCAAGGCGATTAGGTAGAACATCCGCTCCCTTACAGGGAAGAAGTTGGTTCGACCCTGTATAAAACCACAATTTTGTGGGCCGGTAGCTCAGTCGGTAGAGCATTTGACTTTTAATCAAAGGGTCCTGGGTTCGAGCCCCAGCCGGCTCACCATCTTGACCCCCGGAACCTAGGTTCCGGGGGTTTTTTGTTCATGACCCATTTCCGGGGAATTCAGGCTCTTCCCAGAATTAGACGTGAATCAAAAAAAGGCTCATGCCCGACAAACGGGTCATGAACCTTTTTGGTTTCGGGTGGCTGGAAACGTTATTCCGCGGCTTCGTCGTTCAGCGCAGCCTTGCGGCTGAGGCGGACGCGGCCCTGGTTGTCGATATCGATGCACTTCACGCGCATCGCATCGCCCGGCTTGCAGATGGAGTCGACGCTATCGATGCGCTCGTTGGCCATCTCGGAAATGTGTACTAGGCCTTCCTTGCCCGGCATGCATTCCACAAACGCCCCGAAGTCCTTGACGGTAATGACCTTGCCTTCGTAGGTCTTGCCAATCTCGATCTCGGCCGTGCAGGCATTCACACCGCTGACTGCGGCATCCATCGCCTCGGCATCGACCGCGAAAATGTTGACTGTGCCATCTTCCTCGATGTCGATCTGGGCGCCGGTGCTCTCGGTGATCGCGCGGATGTTCTTTCCGCCCGGTCCAATCAATGCACCGATCTTCTCAGGATCGATCTTGATGGTGGTGATGCGCGGCGCGGAAGCGGCCAGCTCGGCACGCGGTGCCGGGAGTACGCCTTCCATGTGGTCGAGGATGTCGTTGCGGCCCTTGCGCGCAATCTCGAACGCTTCGGTCACTTGATCCCAGTTCAGACCGTGTACCTTGAGGTCGACCTGGAATCCGGTGATGCCCTTGCGGGTTCCAACCACCTTGAAGTCCATG
>JBDLHZ010000003.1:0-27497 GCA_039715135.1 Verrucomicrobiota bacterium | reverse complement strand
CTTTTGGCATGGGCCTTGTGAATATTGAATATCGAACAAGGAACAGATGAATAACGAAGAACGTTTCCTTCAAAATTCGAAATTCCGTGTTCGATATTCTTCACCCCTACTCCGGGATGAAGAGCTTCTGGCCAACGTAGATGCTGTCGGACTTGAGGTTGTTGGCCTGCTTGATGGCCTTTACCGTTGTTCCGTAGGCCGAGGCAATGGCGGAAAGCGTGTGGCCGGATTCGACAACGTGCTCGCGGCCCGCTCCGCGACTGGGCTTGGACGGCCGCGAGGCAACGCTCTTTTTCAGTAGGCCTTCCACTCGCTTGATGAGTTCATTCATTTCGCGCGCTTGCTTGGCTTCGAGAGAACCCATCTTGCTGTTGAGCTGCGATATCTGCGAATTGAACGATCGGACTTCTTCGCGAAGTTGCTGCATTTCCTGGACGAGGCGCGCGTTTTCCATCTCGGACGATTCGACCTGTCCCTGAATCCGGTGAAGCCGTTCGTCGGCGTGGCGCGCGGCAGCTTGCCGGCGAGCGGCCTCCTGCTGGCGTTGCTGCGGGGTTTGCAGGGTTTCGCATCCGGTAAGGAAAACGATCAAGGTGAAGCCAAATAGCATTTTATATTTCATCATTCTTCAATCCATGTTCGATGTTCATTGTTCATTGTTCGATGTTCAACATTCAAGCGGCAAGCCGCCTTGGCGGCTGCCGCGCCTAGGGTTTCCAAAGGTAGAGAAAACGGGGTGGTTCAACGGCGTTGAAGTCGGGTAGTTGCGGCATGCGGGACGCCATCAGCGAATCGAAGAACCCGCGCTTTTCGTAGTAGCGGACAAGGTAGATCTCTTCCACGTCGAGCAGGAGCGTCAGCTTGTCGATGGCATCCTGCAAATAGCCGACACCGTCGATCATATTATACTCCATCGCCTGCGAGGCGTTGAATACACGCCCGTCGAGAAGTTCGCGGTTTTCCAAGCCGCGGGAATCCTCGACAATGGAGGCGAAGCGCTCCTGCATGCCATCGACGAGCTCCTGCAGCATGGCCACATGTTGCGGATCGACCGCCTCCAGCGGATTGAGCATATCCTTGTTTTCGCCGGAGGCAATGGTGACGGAACTCAGGCCGATCTTTTCGCCCAGCGCCTTCATGTTGAACGTCTGCATGATGACCCCGACGGAACCGACGATTGCCGTGGGCTCGGCCATGATGTAGTCGCCGGCCATGGCGGCATAATAGGCGCCGGACGCGCCGAGATCGCGGATGAAAACCATGATCAGGCGCTCTTCGTCCTCGACCTTGAACTGTTCGAGGGCGGCGTATATTTCGTCGCTGGGCGTCACACCGCCGCCGGGCGAATCGACTTCGAGCAGGATGGCCTTCACATTGGGATCGATCGTAGCGGCACGGATCTGGCCCAGGGTGCTCTCGACCATGTCGGGTTCATAGCCAAACAAGCGCTCGCGCCGGCCGCGCATGATGACGCCCGTTAAATCGATGCGCACCACCTTGGTATCGCCATAGCCGTAGGACCAGATTTCCTCGAACATGGGTTCCTCGTCCACCGGTCGATCATTGCCACCCGTGCCCGCAGAACCGGAAAACAGCACGGTGGTCAACCCTACATTGGTGATGAAGCTCCCGAAAAGCAGCATTGCCAGTACCGCGATGGCAATCCAGTACCCGACTTTCGATCCGTTTTTGGCCATAAACACACTCCCGAATTTTCCAATGGCCGAAAACCATACCCGCTCCCCGCCGTTATTTGAATAAATAAATTCCAATGGTTGGAAAAAATCGGCTACGGTGTCCACCACCACTGGGAAACAAGGAGCAGGCTTTGGATTATCTTACACGTGCGCAAGAGGTTCTGGACAACGAAATCGCCGGGATCGAGAAGGTGAAGAACGATATGGGCGAAGGCTTCGTCCAAGCCATCGACGCCATCCTGGCCACCGTGGAGAACTGCGGCAAGGTCGTCGTGGCCGGCGTCGGAAAAAACTGGCACATCGGCAACAAAATGGCCGCAACACTGACCAGTACCGGCACGCCCACCGTCGCCATGCACCCCATCGAGGCCATGCACGGCGACTTCGGCATCGTCTGCAAGAACGACATCCTGCTCGCCATGAGCTATTCCGGCGCCTCCGACGAACTGATTGCCCTGCTCCAGCCCGTCAAGCGCAAGGGCGTCAAGATCATCGCCCTGACCGGCGAGATGGACAGCCCACTCGCGCAACATGCCGATATCATCGTATCCATCAAGGTTGATAAGGAAGCCTGCCCGTTCAACATGGCGCCCACCACCAGCACCACCGCCACCCTCGCCCTCGGCGATGCCATGGCCATGGTGCTGCTCGAAGCGCACGGCTTCAAGATCGAGGACTATGCCAAGCTCCATCCCGGCGGAGCGATCGGCCGCACCCTGCTGCTGCACGTCTCCGACGTCATGCGCACTGGCGACCGCTGCGCCACCGTCCGCTCCGGCCAGCCCGTGCGCGAGGCCCTGCTGGCCATGACCGGCGCCAAGGCCGGCTGCGTCGCGGTGGTCGAGGAAGACAACTCCCTCGCGGGCATCCTGACCGACGGCGACCTCCGCCGCCACCTCATCGAAACGCCCAATCTGGTTGAACTCCCCATCGAGCAGATCATGACGCGCAACCCGGTCACGCTAACCAAGGACATGCTCGCCCTCGAAATCCTGAATATCTACGAAAAGCACAACATCGACGACCTCATCGTCGTCGACGACCAAAATCGCGTCATCGGCGCCGTCGACATCCAGGATCTGCCCAAACTGAAAATCCTGTAGTCCTTTGCAGAACCCATCGTGGTTCTTCAATGAAACACCCCTTTTTAAAGGAGATCCAACGAGTCAGCCAACTCAGCACCGGATTTTCTCCGGAAAATCGCCACCTTTTTTGTTGACATCATGCCTGTTTTCGCGTCCACTCGCCTCAATTCGGTAACCAGATACTCAATTGAATGGTTACTATTAAGGAGGATGAAATGATGAAAACTTGGCGTTTTAGAATCGGAACTTTGTTTCTGGCGGTTGCCTTTCTATCGGTGACTGTGCATGCAGATCCCGTCGTGCAAATGACCGTCGGCCCAATGATGGGTGCGACGAATATGAATCTTATGGGCGGCGTGGACAACGGCGACAACTCTTACGACTTTGACGGAACAACAAGCATGATGGGCATGTGGTCGCTCGAGTACGACATGACGGTCGACCAAGATCCCTTCGTTAATGCAAACTTCACTTTCCAGAACATGAGTGGCATGACGCAGTCGTTCATATTGAATGTGACGCTGCCCATCACTCCCACCGTTGTTCCGTCTTCGCTGATCGGGGGTTCGACCGGAGGTTCTTTCAACGATGCCAATAATAATGGCATCGCTAGTGTAGGTACGGTGGGAATGGGATCGCCGATGTATAGTGGTGAAATCGACGGTGTCGGAGTGCTTCCCATCTATCCCGACCCCACGTCGTTTAGCGCAACTTTTGCAGGAGAAACCGTTACTATTCCTGCCGTGAATCAAGGACTGCCAGGCCCAACGATTCCCGGACCGGCTGCATATAGCTCGATCGGCATCACCCACAAGTTTACACTCACACCCGGCGATACGGTTGCCTTTACCAGTTTCTTTGTGGTCGAGCCTATCCCAGAACCATCAAGCATCGCGATGATCGGATTGGTAAGCGGAGGTATATTCTTTATCCGCAGAAAGTTCATCCAGTAAGCCTTTGAGTCCATTTCCAAAGAAAAACCGAGCGCATCTCGCAGCTCGGTTTTTTTTGTGTCCGCTTGCCGACAATCCTGCTTATGCTTGATACGTCTTTCCGGCAAATATGGCCATTCCGAAACGAATGACTTCCCGATTGACCCGTTAGGGTGCAGTGGGTACTGTTTGCGGATTCTTTACACACATTTTTTAAGGAGTGAGGACAATACCATGGCAATGATGATTTCGAAGTTTCACAAGATTATCCAATCGAAGGTGGTTTGGGGCGCTTTTGCGCTCTTGATCTGTGTAGCGTTTGTGGGGGTCTCCGCTCCGGGATCCAGAGGCCGCAAGGCAGCCAGGCGCGAGCAAAAGGCTGCACAACTGGCCGGACGGCTTTTCGGCGAGGAGGTGTCGCGCATCGAGCTTGCGCACGCCTACGATAGCATTCGGCTGAACTATACCCTGCAATACGGCCCGTTCCGCATTACGGACGATATTTATGAAGTCCTCGTCACATCCGCTTGGAAGCGGGTCGCCATGCTGAAAAAGGCGCGGCAACTCGGAATGGACGTTACGCCTGAACAAATCGTTTCCATGATCCAAAGCCAGCCCATTTTCCAGAACCAGCAGACCGGGCAGTTCGACCCCAATGCCTACAGTGCGGCCTTGCAACAGATCGGGCAATTGATCCGAGGCATGACCCCCAAGAATGTGGAACAGCATTATGCCGAGGAGGTTTTGCTCCGGAAAGTCGCCCGCATCCCGGCCCAGGGCGCACTGGTTACCGACGAAGAAATCCAAAAGGCCTTCCATCTCTACACCGACAAGCTAACGGTTGAATATGCCGCCATCCCGCGCAGCCTTGCCGACACCCCGAAAGTCACCGAAGAGGACGCCAAGAACTATTTCGCGCTCAATCAGGAAGAGTTCCGCATGCCGGAAAAGGCGATTGTCGACTATGTCCAGTTTGCCGTCGCCGACCATTTGGAGAATGTTGAAGCAACGGACGAAATGGTGGCTGGATTCTACGAAAACAATAAGCAGCGTTTCCTCAAGCAACCTGCCGAGGATGCACCGGCAGACGCCGCGCCGGAGTACCAACCTCTGGAGGAAGTAAAGGATTCGATTACCGAACAGATCAAACAGGTACTGGCACGCAAAGCCGCCGCCGACCTGGCCGATGAGCTGGTCGCCGAGCTGGCCGATGAAACCACGACCTTTGAAGAAGCAACCCAGAAGCTCGGACTGGAAATCATTGACGATACGCCAGCCTTCACGCTAACCGACCCCGTCAAGGGAATCGATCCCACCGCCCCCTTCCAGCGTGCCGCCTTTGCGCTGGAAAAAGATGCGACCCACTACTACAGCGACCCCATCGTTGGCCGCGATTTCGTCTATGTGGCCTCGCTTACAAAAAAATTCCCGGCCTTCCTGCCATCGTTCGACATTGTGCGCGAAGCCGCAATCGAATCCGCCAAGATTGCCGCCGCCGAAAAAGCCTATGTCGAAAAAGCGGAACAGGTCCACGGGGAAATCATGGCGGCACTCAAGGCGGGAACCGCCTTTGCCGACGCCATTGCAAAATACAGCCTAGAGCTGAAAAAAACCGAACCGTTCGACATCACCTCCGAACTCGAAGACGAGTTTGGCCAGCAAATCAAGGGCGCATCCCTGCTCTATGGCCCAGGCAAGCTGACCGATCTGGTCGCCACGCCGGACGAATACCTTGTGGCCTATGTGGCCGAAAAAACCTCCGGCGACGAAGCCACCACTCTTCCGGGGATGCGCAACGAACTGGCCGGCAACATCGGCAATGAAAAGGCGGCCCAGCTTGTTGCCGCTTGGCAAGACGCCCTTTTGGAGGAAGCCGGATTCGAGGATCTACTGCCCCGCTCCAACGACGAATCGTAAACCCGGAGACGCGATGCCCCTCTCCTACCTCATAGCGCTGTTTATCGGCCTGCCGATTGTTGAATTGGCGTTGCTTTTCGAGTTGCACGGCCTTGTGGGCTTTTTTCCCACCGTCATGATCGTCCTGCTGACCGGGGTGGCCGGTGCCGCACTGGTGCGGTGGCAGGGGCTTGCCATCCTATTGAAAATCCAGCGGGAAATGTCCATCGGCAACGTTCCCGCCCCGCAGATGATCGACGGGGTAATGATCCTGGTGGCTGGGGCGTTGCTCGTCACTCCCGGACTCATTACCGACCTGTCCGGGTTTCTGCTCCTGATCCCCTTTGTGCGGGAAAAGATCCGGTTCTGGCTCAAGAAGAAGCTCGAGGAAAAAGTGCGCGGCGGCTACATACAGGTGAACGTGGGACGTTGAGACGCTTCGCTCGTTAAAGTCGTTCAAGGTTGAAATCGTTCAACGGTTTTAACGACTTCAACGGTTTTAACGACTTCAACGATTTAAACGGATTTAACGACTTGAACGAAAGCCAATCCATCCCGCTCTGCGTCGATCTTGACGGAACGCTCGTCAAGCTGGATACGCTTCACCAAGCCCTATTCCTTCTACTGCGGCGCGACCCCGCCTGCATCCTGCGTATTCCCGGGTGGCTCGCCAAGGGGAAGGCGCACCTGAAAGACCAAGTGATGCAGCGCGTCGCACTCGCCGCCGATGCACTGCCCTACAATCGGCCTTTCCTGGACTGGCTCCGCAAGGAGCGCGAAGGCGGCCGGAGGCTGGTACTGGCCACCGCCTCCAACTACCGAACCGCCGATGCCGTCTCCGAACATCTCGGCATCTTCGACGAAACCCTTTCGAGCAGCCCGGACACCAACCTGCGGCACGAACGGAAACTGGCGGCCATCCAGAAGCGCTTTCCAACGTTTGGATATGCGGGCAACGATGTGGCCGACTTCCCGATCTGGGATTCCGCCGCCGAAGTTGTCCTCGTCAATCCCACCCGCGCCGCCCATGCCAAATATGCAGCCGGCGCCGCCCACGTTTTCATCGACCGGCGCCCGTTGGCTCCCATGCTCGTCAAGGCCATGCGCTGCCAGCAATGGCTGAAAAACCTGCTGATCTTCGCCCCCATGGTTCTGGCGCACCATTTTACAGACCTTGGCGTTCTGGCGAAAACGGTCACCGCCTTCTTTTCGTTCAGCTTCGCGGCTTCCTCGATCTACGTCCTCAACGACCTCTTCGACCTCAGCGCCGACCAGCACCATCCGCGCAAGCGCAAGCGCCCCTTCGCGGCAGGCGACCTGCCCATCGCCGCCGGATCGCTGCTGATCCCCCTGCTCGTCATCCTCAGCCTCGTTCCCTGCCTGTTCCTGCCGCTTCCCTTTTTCACGGCGCTGCTCTCCTACTATGCCATTACAACGCTCTACTCCTGGCGCCTCAAGCAGGTCGCCATCGCCGATGTACTGACCTTGGCCATACTCTACACCATGCGCATTGTCGCGGGTTCCGCCGCCACCGCAACGACGGCATCGGGATGGTTCATCGGGTTTTCCGCCTTCCTGTTCCTCAGCCTTGCCCTTGTGAAGCGAGTCTCCGAACTGCGCGAAATGGAGGACAATGCCGGCATCGACCATTCGCAACGGGAGCGGGGATACAGGCCCGGCGATCTTCGCCGCCTTCTTGTTTCCGGCCTCGCCAGCGGAACCATTGCCGTGCTGGTCTTCGCCTTCTACCTCGGCAGCGAAAAGGTGATGCGGCTTTATAGCCGTCCCGCGCTGCTCTGGGCTTTCTGCCCCGTGCTGCTCTACTGGATCGCCCGCATCTGGCATCTGGCCTGGCGCAATAGAATCCACGACGACCCGCTTGCATTCGCCACAAGAGATCCGCAAACCTATCTGCTTGGGGCGCTTGGCCTCGCCGTCCTGCTCTATGCCATTTAAACGGAGATAAAAGATGACCAAACCCACCGTCGACTTGACCATTGTTGGTTCCATCGGGATCGACACCATCGAAACCCCCACCGAAAAGCAGGAGGAAATCCTTGGCGGCTCCGTCAGCTATGCCTGCGCGGCGGCCTCGTTCTTCACCCACACCGGCATGGTCGGCGTGGTCGGCACCGACTTCCCGCAGGAGTTCCTTGATACATGGAAAGACATGTCCATCGATCTCGAAGGCCTCCAGACCGTCGAAGGTAAAACCTTCCGCTGGTCCGGCGTCTACGAGGAAAACATGGACAACCGCCGCACGCTCTCCACCGAACTCAACGTCTTCGAAACCTTCTCCCCCGAGCTTCCGGAGGACTATCGCTCCGCCCCCTACCTCTTCCTCGGAAACATACACCCCGCCCTCCAGCTGCACGTCCTCGAACAGGTGCGCGACCCGAAGTTCATCCTGATCGACACCATGGATCTGTGGATCAACATCGACAAGGAAGACCTCGTCAAGGTGATTGGCAAGTGCCACATGCTCACGCTCAACGAATCCGAGGCGGAACTCTTCACCGGCGAACTCACGCTCAACAAGGCCGCCGGAAAATTGCTCGAACTCGGCCCCGAATACGTACTCATCAAGAAGGGCGGCAACGGCTCCATGCTCTTCACCAAGGACGACATCTTCCTGCTGCACGCCTACCCGCTCGACCACTTCAAGGATCCCACCGGTGCGGGCGACACCTTCGCAGGCGGACTGATGGGCGCGCTCGCCGCATCCGGCAAGACCGACAAGGAAGCCATCCGCCAGGCGATGGTCCATGGCAGCATCGTCGCCTCCTTCGGCGTCGAGGAGTTCAGCCTCGAACGGCTCAAGCAACTCGATCGCGACCAGATCGAAGCCCGCATTGCGGAATTCAAGGAAATGTGCAGGATCTAGCTATAAATCGCCCCTGTTTCCCTGCGGCGCAGCCGCTCTGGAGTGCTCCGACCCCGTCGGCGCTCTCCGCTCGAAAGGCCAACGGTGCGGGTGGTGGTGCAACGGACGGTGTGCTCTAAAAGCGGAGACGGGGTCTCCGCACTCCAAGGCGCTTCGCACATCACACATCATCTGCGGCTCGGAGCGGACAGCGAACGTGAACAGGATAGCCCGGCAGCATGTAGGCAAGGGCTTGCTTGAGGGCTGGAACGCCGCCCCCGCTAAACTGCGCACTGTAGGCGCGCACCTCCTCCTGCATGACGGCGGCCTCTTCGATCCGGGCATCCGCCAATAGCATTTCAAAGGCCGTGTACAGCTCCGGCCGCACGTTGGCCGTGGCGGAGACGAAGCCCGCCGCGCCCTGCCGGACGGGTTCGAAAATGTTGGCGCTGCTGCCGACAAAATATTTCGGCGTGTGTTCCATCAACTCCAGGTCCTGCGCCGAATCCTTGAGCGCAACATGCGGAACCGCCTTGAGGATTTCCGGCGTGATGGCGTTGCCCGTGTGCTTCGGGAAGTTGTAGAGGATGAACGGCACCTCCGCCTCGGCCTCCAAGGCTTGGAGATATTCGATGATTCCCGCTTCGGGAAGTCCTGCCGGATAGATCGGTGGCAATGACGCAACGGCATTTGCATCCAGCTTGTTCGCCCACTGCACCTCGATCTTTTTCTCCGCCAACCCAAGCCCGCATGCATGCAGGACGATGAATCCCGGAAAATGACGGCGCGCCAGCTTCAGCAGCATCTTTCGCTCCTTCGGCAGCAGAGAATGGAACTCCGCCGTCGTGCCGTTCACCATGATCCGCTGCACGCCATGGCCCGCAAGGAACTCCAAATGCCGGACAAACGCTCGCTCGTCAACCGCGCCCGACTCCTTGAACGGCGTCAGCACCGGCACGATCAATCCCTTCAGCTGAACCTTTGTTGTCATGAATGATTGCTTCCCCTTTCACAAAACCGTTCCACCCACCGATTCGCCCGTTCACAACTTTCGCGGGTCGCTTCCTTCAACTCGTCCGGAAAGGCGGAAAGCCAAAGGGTACGCCCTTCCAAGAAAGCATTCGTCCAAATATTGGAAATGGTTTTAGGCATACCCATCGGCAATACCCAAACGATCCGGGCAGAGCCTTTACCTAACAACGTCTTCAAGCACGCCCGCTCGCCCGGTGAAAAAAAGGTGCTGCAAACCACTCCATCAAAACCAGCCAATTCGTCTTGCAAAGCTACGATCTCCGCTTCGCCCGCCTTGCGCGAGACACGCAGGGCTCGCCGAGGCACAGACATTTCCAGGAGCTCGACATTTCCCTTGTATCGGCTTTTCTTAATTCGGCCATCCGGCACATCCCGCAAAGCCCATCGCCTTGGATTCGCCCGGATATACCTTTCCCGAATCTCCAGCTCATCGGCATTAAAACAAATCACATCATAATAATTTGGTGCCCAAATCCGCGCTGGTTCTTTCTCGCCATGGCGAGAGCCAACACTCTTCCTCCACTTCCGCGTCACCGAACCCTTGAACATATTCAACACCTCGCCAATCCCCTTCCCGCCGGAACGGAAAATCCGGAGCAGACCGTGGAAATGGTCGGCATGGTTTGCCATGCACCGAGTTCAACATGCCCGTAATGCTGCGGAATTTCGCGCCAGCAATGCTCCACCAGTTCCCCAAGCGCATTCGGAATCATTTCACCGCCGGCCACCCTGCCGAACAGGTGCTTGTGATAATCGGCGCCAAGCGTCACGAAATACCAGCCCGGTCGCGAATAGTCGCGCCCGTCCATCCGCAGTTTCTGCGACATGCTCTTTTTAAACTCCGTCATCTCAGGGCGTCGAGGCGGTCTTCAAGTTCGGAATAGTGGAAGAGGTTGTTGAAATCGACCAATCCGGAAAGCGCGCTCGACCGGACACGCAGCCCCGTCTCTTCAAAAATCGACATCGGGTTGAGTCCGCCGATGATGATGGCACCGACCCGTTGCGGCCCGACGGCCACGCCGTAGAGGCTCTGGCCGGGATTTCCGAGGCGGAGCAGGCTGCCGAGACCAAGGGTTTCGAGTTGCTTTGAAATGCCGCGGACCGCCTCGACACTGTCGGCGGGAAATTCGCGGAAGCTCGCGCCGATGCGGCCGGTGCCGGTGTTTACGGCATTGACGTAGTCGGCCATGCCGCTGCGGATGAAAACGACGAGCGGGTCAATGCTGGTTCCGTCGTAGTGGATGACATCGACAAAGCGGACAGGCGCCCCGTCGTGCAGCTCGATCAGCCCGCCGAAGCGCGAAACGGTCGGCACGCCGCGGCGTAGCAGCACGCCGTTGAGGGTGATCGAGCAAACCGTGCCGATACCCACCGAGCCTTCGGGAATGGTAAAGCTGCCGCAGCTTTCGCCGGGTGCAAGAAGGGTCAGCAGCGTGCCCATGGAGTAGCCCTTGGCAAAGACCATTTCGATAAGCTTGCGCCGGTCGGGGGTGAACTCCTTGAGCGGAACGGCGGAAACGTTGACAACAACGGTTCCGCGGCGCAATGCGGGATCGAAGTCCATCTGATAGGCCATGGCGTCGATTTTGCCGGAAAGCAGGCCAATACCTTCGAGCACGCGAGAGGCATCGGCTTCGTGCTTCCCCTTTTCGGTAATGATGCGTCCACGGCGGCCATGGTTGTCGGTAAGCCCCTCTTCATCCAGTTCGCGCAGGTAGAGCCGCACGGAGCGCTCGCTAATGTCGATATTCTGGCCGACCAGCAGCTCGGTGATGCGCGTACTGCTGAGCACCTGCCCGCTGCGGCTGAGTACATCGAGAATGGCCAATCGCTTTTTTTGCCGTTTATCCATATAAAAACCCCCTAGTTGCGGCAATATTGCCGATAATTGCGCACCGCTCAAGTTTTTTAAAAAATATTTTGCACCTATCCCGCCTATTCACTATAAGTCCACCTGTTTTACGGCAAAACCATGTCCGTATTTACGGCAGTAAATTGCAGTTAGCTGGAACCAACAAGGAGATATTATGAGCTATATAGAAAATGTATGGGAAAAGGTTTCCCAACGCAACGCAGGGGAAGTGGAGTTTTTGCAAGCGGTTCGCGAAGTGCTTGATTCGCTCGGTCCCGTCATGGAAAAGAACCCGCAGTATGAAGCGGCAGGCATCCTCGAACGCATCGTGGAGCCAGAACGCCAGATCATGTTCCGCGTACCGTGGACCGATGACAAGGGCGAAGTACAAGTCAACCGTGGATTCCGTTTTGAATTCAACAGCGCACTCGGCCCGTACAAGGGCGGCCTGCGCTTCCACCCGACCGTCAACCAGAGCATCCTGAAGTTCCTCGGCTTCGAGCAAATCTTCAAGAACTCCCTCACCACGCTGATGATGGGCGGCGGCAAGGGCGGCTCCGACTTCGATCCCAAGGGCAAGTCCGACAACGAAGTCATGCGCTTCTGCCAGTCGTTCATGACCGAACTGCAGCGCCACATCGGCCAAGACACCGACGTGCCGGCCGGCGACATTGGCGTAGGTGGACGCGAAATCGGCTTCATGTTTGGCCAGTACAAGCGTATCCGCAACGAGTTCACCGGCATTCTGACCGGTAAAGGTCTCGGCTGGGGCGGCTCGCTGATCCGTCCGGAAGCAACCGGCTACGGTGCAGTCTACTTCGCCGAGGAAATGCTCAAGACCCGCAACGAAACCTTCAAGGATAAGATTTGCACCGTGTCGGGTTCCGGCAACGTGGCCCAGTACACGGTTGAAAAGGTCACCCAGCTCGGCGGCAAGTGCGTTACGCTTTCCGACTCCGCCGGCACCATCCATGACCCCGAAGGCATCGATGCCGAAAAACTCGCCTTCGTCATGGAGCTTAAGAACGTAAAGCGCGGCCGCATCAAGGAATATGCCGACAAGTTCGGTTGCGAATACCTCGAAGGCCAGCGCCCGTGGGGAGTCAAGTGCGACTGCGCATTCCCGAGTGCAACCCAGAACGAAATCAACGCCGAAGATGCGAAGACGCTACTCGACAACGGCTGCTATGTGGTCAGCGAGGGCGCCAACATGCCGAGCACGCCGGAAGCGGTGGAACTGTTTGTTGAAAACCGCATCCTCTACGGTCCGGGCAAGGCGGCCAACGCCGGCGGCGTTGCGACTTCCGGCCTCGAAATGAGCCAGAACTCCGCGCGCATCAGCTGGAGCCGCGAAGAAGTCGACGCGAAGCTCAACGACATCATGGTTAAGATCCACGCCGCATCCGCAGCGGCGGCCGAGGAATATGGCCAGCCAGGCAACTATGTGATGGGCGCGAACATTGCCGGATTCACCAAGGTGGCCGATGCAATGATCGACCAGGGCGTGGTCTAGTCCGAAACATCAACCACCGGGCCGCTTTGGCTGCCCGGCGCTTGCATAGCTTCCTTCCTTTTTGGGGAGGAAGTTTTTTTTTAACATCCAGCAGTGTGGAAAAGGTAGTTCCTCGTTCAGCAACGAAGACCGCTCCATAGAAACGTTCCGCCCCTTGATTGCAATGTCCACATCGGATCATTGGCCTTTGCCCGGATTGTTGTCCTCCCACTCCACCGCGACGGCGATGATGGCAACAAGACTACCTGACGAAGCAGCAGCTTACGGTTTGGTGGAGCGCGTCGGCGACGATGCGGATGCCGCCGTTTTGGGAAACGTCGGCGGCATCGATGACATGGACGGTGTCTTCCCATTTTCCGGCGGAGGGGACGAGGTCGAGCAGTTTGTTGGGCGCCTCCTCGAAGAAGGCCGAGTTGAGGAAATTCCCGCCCTTTTCCGGGAAGAGGGCGAGGTAGAGCATTTCCATCTCGACGAGTTCGTTGAGGAAGTGTGTGCCGAGGGAAACATCCGGCACGAGATTGTCGTGCATGGCAACGATCTCGCAGAGGATGGAGACGGTGTTGATGTCGCTGAACGAAACAGGGATGCCGAGCGAGGGGCTGCTGGTTCCCCACCGGCCGGGGCCGATGATCATGACGTTTTCGGGCGCATCCTTCTTTTCGGCCCGGTTGATGTCACCGATCAGTCGGGCGATTTCGTGGCGGGTGTTGACGGGCAGTTGCCCGTAGCGTTCAGGTACAATGTAGATAAAACGGTCGATCTCCCCGACGCGGCTCTGGCCAACGACCGCGCCACGTGCCTCGACGATCCGGTCTGCGGGGGCGACCTCGAACTTGGGCAGTTCGATGGCTTCGGTGCCCTGCACTTGCAGCGGGCGGCATTGGAGCAGATTGATGCGGTAGTTGCCGTCTTCCATGAAGTTGCCGGTGAATTCGATATCGACGGGATAGTTGTAGGCGCTCTCCAAGGTGTCGAGGATTTCGCGCATGTCGGCCACGAAGCTGGTTTCGTCCAGCAACTTCTTGAAGGTTAGGATGCGGTGCGTGTCGGCACCGCGCGGCTGGGTGGGGTCGGGCGAGGCGAACATTTCGATCGGAAGGGCGTCGGACTCGCGGATCAGGTTCTGGAAATAGTCGGAGACCTCCTGGTTGGCCTCGAGGTCGAGGTAGTCGACGCGGCGCTGGGTGTAGTGCGCCACTTCATCGAAGTTGGCTTCCGGCCGCTTGTCGGGCGCGTTGAGCGCGACGATGCGGGTGTAGTCGTCGTCGGCCTGGTCGACCGCGCGGGTGCCGAGCCCGAAGACGAGGCGGAGCACGCCGGCCTTGGGGTCGATGCTTTCGTGCCAGGCGTAGGGGTTGAAGGAGAAGCCGACGCCGGCCATTTCGGGATAGAAGTTTCGACCGTGCATGGTTCCGGAGACGCGCATGACGAGCAGCGCCATCTGCTCGTCGCGGTCGAGCATGCCGCGGCGCTCGCGGTAGCGCAGGGCCTGCTCGCTCATGGAGCTGGCGTAGATGCGCTTCACCGCCGCGAGGAAATCCTGCATGCGGCGCTCGCGCGGCCCTTGGTTTACGCAGAAGACGCTTTCGTACTTTCCGGCGAAGGAGTTGCCAAAGTTGTCTTCGAGCAGCGAGCTGGAGCGCACAATGAAGGGCGACTGCCCGAAATAGTCGAGCATTTCGTCGAGCTGCCTCATGATATAGTCGGGGAAGTCGCCAGTGATGATGCGGCGACGGGCCTGCTTGGCCCCTTCCAGGAATGTTTCGGGATCGCGCTGGTTCTGCCGCACCCACCAGATGCCGTTGCGAACGAGAAAGGTGAAAAACACGTCGGATCCGATGAAGAAGGAATCCTGCGCCTCGAACAGCTCGTTGAAGCGGGGGCTGTTCTTTTTGACAATGGCTTGCGCGAGCAGCATGCCGACGGTCTTGCCGCCGATCAGTCCGGTGCCGATCATCCGCTTGCGGATGTCGAGGATGTCCTGCAGGGTGAGATGTCGCGCGATGAGTTTCTGCATGGTTTCGTCGCGCGAGATGACCATCCGGACCAGCTTCTCGTAGACCGCCTTCCCCTTTTCGGGCAGGTCGGGGCGGTATTCGCCGGAGGTCAGCAGTTCGCGCGCCTGCAGGAAGGCGGTCTCCCAGAAGCCGTGGCTGCTGTCGGAGTTCAGCCCCGACCATTTGGCCGAGGTCAGGATTTCGGAGATGACGGCGCTGGACATCACCGGCACGAAGTCGTCGCCGTGGCGCACGTGCAACATGTTCATGGTGGGCGAATAGCGGTGCTGCACCTTGATCGGCCGCACGTAGAGCTCCTCCTTGTGGCGGTAGACGTCCAGGAAGAGCTGGGTGGTGTCTTGGATCGGGCCGATGGCGTGGGAGGTGTGGTAGTTGCGGTAGAGAGCGAAGTAGGTGACGGTTTCCATGTCGAAGAGGTAGGGGCACGTCAGCATGAAGAAGTTGCCCAGCATCTGGTCGGAATACCAGTCGACCGCCAGCCGCGAGAGACAATCGAAGACATAGAACGCGCCCAGCCCGGCCTGCTTAATGGCGTCGTGGATTGCCGCTATGAAGTTTTCGAACCCCTCCTCGGGGTCGAGTTCGACGATTTCCGCACCCAGCTCCTCCGAAACAAGGGGCTGGTGGCGGGCATAGCGGAAATAGACCAGCTTGCGGCCGTTCCTGACCGCCGCCTCACAGTAGGGGGTAACGAGCTCCTGATATTCCTCGATCGAGTCGACCTGCCAGACAATATTGTCGCCGGTCAAAACGCCTTTTAGCGCCTTGTCGAGCCCCGGAAGTCCCGTGGTCAATCCTGTATCATTCGTACTCATGGCAGTGCTTCCTTTCGTCAACGATCCAACAACGGGGATACTTCAATAGAAGATCGCAAAGTGCCAGTAGTCTATGGCCATTATCTCCTAGGCAGGTCTTCGGAACCCTTGGAGGGGAGGTCGGATTCGCCCATGAGATGAAGATCAACGCAACGGGCGGCTTCGCGGCCTTCGGAGATGGCCCAGACAATCAGGGACTGGCCGCGGTGGCAATCGCCGGCAGCGAATACGTTTTCGACATTGGTCTGATAGTTGTCGCCAGTCTTGATGTTGCCGCGTTCGTCGAGATCAACCCCAAGATCGCGGATGACATTGTCGCGCTCAGGCCCGCTGAAGCCAAGGGCAAGCAGGACGAGATCGGCCTTCCACTCCTTTTCGGTTCCGGGAACCTCCTCCATGTTGGAGTTGCCGGTCTGGCGCTCGCGGGTGAATTCAACATTGACGGAGGTTACGCTGGCCACATGCCCGACCTGCCCGCCAAAGGCCTTGGTGAGCAGCGCATAGTTGCGCGGATCCTGCCCGGCCTCGCGGTGCGAGGAGCTGCTGCGCAACTTCATGGGCCAGTAGGGCCAGGGTTGGTGCGACGGACGGTAGAGCGGCGGCTGCGGGAACAACTCGAAGTTGACGACCGACTTGCAACCTTGGCGAATGGCGGTACCGACGCAGTCGGAACCCGTGTCGCCGCCACCGATGACAACCACGTTCTTGTCCTTGGCCGATATTTTTTCCTCCACGTCATCGCCCGCAACAAGCTTGTTTTGCTGCGGCAGGAAGTCCATTGCAAAATGGATCCCTTCGAGATCCCGTCCAAGGATGGGAAGATCACGCCCTTCGGTGGAACCGCAGCAGAGAACCACCGCATCGAATCCTTTCAACTCATCCACGGGCACATCGGTTCCGATGGCAGCATTGGTGCGAAATTGGATGCCCTCTTCGGCCAGGATTTCCAAGCGGCGGTCGATAATGGATTTTTCGAGCTTGAAATCCGGAATGCCGTAGCGCAACAGCCCGCCAATACGGTCGGCTCGCTCGAAGACCGTTACGGCGTGGCCGGCACGGTTCAATTGGTCGGCCGCCGCCAGCCCGGACGGGCCGGATCCGATGATGGCGATGCTTTTGCCGGTGCGGCTTTCGGGCGGCTCCGGAACAACCCACCCCTGCTTGAAGGCATGTTCGATGATGCTCTTCTCGATATTCTCGATCGTGACGGCCGGTTCGTTGATGCCAAGCACGCAGGCTTCCTCGCAGGGAGCGGGACAAATACGTCCAGTGAACTCGGGGAAGTTGTTGGTGGCGGATAAAATCTCCCATGCCCTTTCCCATTGGCCCTTGTAGGCCAAATCGTTGAATTCGGGTATAATGTTTCCGAGCGGGCAGCCGATATGGCAGAAGGGAATGCCACAGTTCATGCAGCGCGCCGCCTGCCGCTGGAGTTTGGCATCGGGAAACGGTTCATAGACCTCCTCGAAGTCCGTGATCCGTTCTTCGACGGGCCGCTCCACCGGAGTCTGCCGCTTGTATTCCTTAAATCCTGTGGGTTTGCCCATGGTGCCTCCTATTCCCCGGCATACTGCTCGCTGGCGAGCAGGGCCAGCGCGCGCTTGTAGTCGACCGGGATGACTTTGATGAATTTTTCCAGCGACTCGTCCCAATTGCCGAGCACGCGTTCAGCCACTGTGCTTCCAGTATACTCATGATGTTTTTCAATCCTTTCGCGCAGATAGTCGATATCGTCTTCGTCGAGCGGGTCGAAATCGACCATTTCCGGGTTGCAGCGGCTTTGGATGAAGTCACCGGCTTCGTCGAGCACGTATGCGATTCCCCCACTCATGCCGGCGGCAAAGTTGCGGCCAGTCGGGCCGAGGATGATGGTGTTGCCGCCGGTCATGTATTCGCACCCGTGGTCGCCAATGCCTTCGACAACAGCCTGGACACCGGAGTTGCGGACACAGAAACGTTCGCCGGCCAGCCCGCGAATGTAGGCTTCGCCTTTTGTTGCGCCGTAGAAGGCGACGTTGCCGATAAGAATGTTTTCCTCCGGCACGAAGGAGGCCTTTTCGGGCGGGCGGATAATCAGCTTGGCACCGGACATCCCTTTGCCGAAATAGTCGTTGGCATCGCCTTCGATGCGGAAGGTGATTCCCTTGGCGCTGAACGCGCCAAAGCTCTGCCCGGCGGAACCTTCGCAGTTTACCTTGATGGTATCTTCCGGAAGCCCTTCCTCTCCGTAGCGCTTGGAAATCTCGTAGCTGAGCATCGCGCCAACGGCCCGGTTGACATTGCGGATCTCGGTGTCGATTTCGACCGGTTCGCAGCGGCGCAAAGCATACTGCGCAAGCGAGATCAGCTTATGGTCCAGCGCACCGCCGAGATTATGGTTCTGCGAGTCGATGCAACGGGTTCCGATCGCCGGACTGACGTCCGGCTTTTGCAGTATGCCAGAGAAATCGAGCCCCTTGGCTTTCCAGTGGCCGAGTGCCTCCGCAGTATCGATGTGCTCCGAATGACCCACCATGTCGTCGACCGAGCGGAAACCGAGTTCCGCCATGATCTGCCGCAACTCCTCGGCAACAAAGCGGAAGAAGCTGATGACATATTCCGGCTTGCCGGAAAACTTGCGGCGTAGTTCGGGATCCTGCGTGGCGATGCCCACCGAGCAGGTGTTGAGATGGCAGAGGCGCAGCATGATGCAACCCAAGGTCATCAGCGGCCCGGTGGCGAATCCGAACTCCTCGGCACCGAGCAAGCAGGCGATGGCGACATCACGGCCGGTGAGCAGTTTCCCGTCGACCTCGACCCGAATGCGGCTACGCAGGTTGTTGAGCACCAGCGTCTGCTGGGTTTCGGCCAGGCCGAGTTCCCATGGCAACCCGGCATGCTTGATCGACGATTGCGGGGAGGCGCCGGTTCCACCGTCATAGCCGGAAATCAGCACAACCTCGGCCTTGCCCTTGGCCACGCCGGCAGCGACGGTTCCAACGCCGACTTCCGAAACGAGCTTCACATTTATGCGCGCTACGGGATTGGCATTCTTCAAGTCGTGAATAAGCTGCGAGAGGTCTTCAATCGAATAGATGTCGTGGTGCGGCGGCGGCGAAATGAGCGTCACATACGGCGTGGAGTGGCGGGTGCGCGCAATCCACGGCTTGACCTTGTGGCCGGGCAGTTGCCCGCCCTCGCCGGGCTTCGCGCCCTGCGCCATTTTGATCTGGAGTTCGTCGGCGTTGGCGAGATAGTTGCTCGTTACACCGAAGCGGCCAGAAGCTATCTGCTTGATGGCGCTGCGGCGCAGGTCGCCGTTGATGTCGGGGTCGAAGCGGTCGGGGTCTTCCCCGCCCTCGCCACTATTGCTTTTGCCACCGATGCGGTTCATGGCGACCGCGAGGGTTTCATGCGCCTCCTGGCTGATGGAGCCGTAGGACATGGCGCCGGTCTTGAAGCGCTTGACGATCTCCGTCCACGGCTCGACCTCGCGCAACGGAACGGACGGCCTCGTCTTTTTGAATTCAAACAAGCCGCGCAACGTGCACAGGTGCTTGTTCTGGTCGTTGATAATGCTGGAGAACTCCTTGAAGCATTCAAGGTTGTCGGTGCGCACCGATTCCTGCAGCTTGGCCACCGCCAGCGGATTAAGCAGATGCTCTTCCCCATTGCGCCGCCATTTGTAGACCCCGCCAATGTCGAGCTTCAGGGTTTTCGGGATTCTACGTGCGGGAAACGCGTGCTTGTGGCGCACCTCGATTTCCCGGACGATTCCGTCGAGTCCGATGCCGCCTATGCGTGACGGGGTGCCGGTGAAATAGCGATTGATCACGTCGCGGTTAATCCCGATGGCCTCGCAAATCTGCGCCCCGCGATAGGAATGCAATGTGGAGATGCCCATTTTGGACATGACCTTGAGCATGCCCTTGTTGATGGCTTTGATGTAGTTGCGCGTCGCTTTGCGCATGTTGATGCCGGGCAGGGATTCCTGCCGGATCATATCTTCGAGATTCTCGAAAACCATGTACGGGTTGACCGCGCCCGCGCCAAAGCCGAAGAGCAGGCAAAAGTGGTGTACCTCGCGCGGCTCGCCGCTTTCAACCACCAAACCGCAGCGGGTGCGCTGCATTTTTTTAATCAGGTGGTGGTGTACCGCCGCCGTCGCCAACACCGCCGGAATCGGCGCGTTTTCCTTGCCTGCGGTGCGGTCGGAAAGAACCAGCAGCGTGTACCCGGCCTCGATGGCCTCCGACGCATCGCTGCAAAGCTTGTCCAGCGCATCGCGCAAGGCGTCCTCACCTTCGGCAACCTTGTAGATGATCGGCAGCGTGGTCGGCTTCAGGCCATCGCGATCCACCGCGTGGATTTTCCGCATGGCTTCGTTGGTGAGGATAGGCTGATCCACCTTGAGCTGGCGGCAGTGCCCCGGTGTTTCCAAAAACAAGTCCTGCTCGCTTCCAATGTTTGTGAGGATCGACGTCACCAGCTCTTCGCGGATCGCATCGAGCGGGGGGTTCGTCACCTGGGCGAAAAGCTGCTTGAAATAGTTGTAGAGTAGCTGCGGTTTTTCCGACAGCACCGCCAGCGGCGTGTCCACCCCCATTGCGGCGGTCGGCTCCATCCCCTTGGCGGCCATCGGGCCGATCAGGTGATTCTGATCCTCCATCGTGTAGCCAAACATGCGCTGGCGTTCGAGCACGGAATCCATGTCCGCCGCTTCGTCTTTTTCCGCAGGCAGGTCGTCGAGACCGACGAGGTTCTCTTGCACCCATTCGCCATACGGCTGCTGCGTGGCAATCTGCCGCTTGATCTCCTCGTCGGGAATGATGCGTCCGGCATCCATGTCCACCAGAAACATGCGGCCCGGCTCCAGACGGCCCTTGTACTCCACGTTAGCCGGATCGATATCCACGATGCCGGTTTCCGAACCCATGATCACATAGCCGTCCTTGGTTACGACATAGCGCGAGGGCCGTAGCCCGTTGCGGTCGAGGATCGCGCCGAGGCAACTGCCGTCGGTGAACGGGATCGAGGCCGGACCGTCCCACGGCTCCATGAGCGTGGAGTGGTATTCATAAAAGGCCTTCTTTTCCGGCGACATGGTCTTGTGGTTCTGCCACGCCTCGGGAATGAGCATCATCATCACGTGCGGCAGCGAGCGGCCGGTGTGGTAGAGCAGTTCCACGGCCTGGTCGAGTTGCGCGGAGTCGGAAAGCCCCGGCTGGATCACCGGGAACATGCGCTCGATATCCTCGCCAAAGAGATCGGACTTGAAGAGTCCTTGGCGGGCATTCATCCAGTTGAAGTTTCCGCGGGCGGTATTGATTTCGCCGTTATGGCACATCAGGTGGAAGGGCTGCGCCAGCTTCCATGCCGGGAAGGTGTTGGTGCTGTAGCGCTGATGCACCAGCGCCAGCGCACTGACGAATTCCGGGTCGAGCAGGTCGGTGTAGTAGCCTTCCATCTGCTCCGGCAGCAGCAGTCCCTTGTAGATGATAATGCGGCAGGTCAGGGTCGGGATGTAGAAATCGCCCTTGTCCGCCATGTCGGACTTGAAGATCCTGTTTTCGGCCACTTTGCGGATAATGTAGAGCATGCGGTCGAATTCGCGTTCGCCCTTGACCGACTTTCCGCGCCCAATGAAGATTTGCCAGATATCCGGCTCGGAAGCCTTGGCAGTCTTGCCGATGAACTTGTTGACGGTGGGCACCTTGCGCCATCCGAGGAATTCCTGCCCTTCGGCGGCAACGGCCTCCTCCATGATTTTCTTGCATGCATCGCGCTGTTTTTCGTCCTGCGGCAGGAAAACAAGGCCGGTTCCATATTCGTGCTCGCCGGGTAGTTCGATGCCGGTCTTTTCACACTCGCGCTTGTAGAAATTGTGCGGGATCTGCAGCAGGATGCCCGCGCCGTCGCCCGTCAGCGGGTCGGAGCCGGAGGCACCGCGGTGCGTCAACCGGATCAGGATCTCCAATGCATCCTTGATAATACCGTGGGATTTTTCCCCCTTCAGGCTGCAGATGAACCCGACGCCGCAAGCATCGTGCTCATTCTGCGGGTCGTACAATCCCTGGGCATCAGGAAACCCGCTTGGGCAAAATCCGTTTTCCTCGTCGATAAAGTCGTTTTTGTCCATAATCTATATTTTCCCGTCCCTATTCACGATCTGATCCGCCTTCTTTAACACAACCAATTCCAGATAGCCATATCGCGATGGAGAATGATGGTTCCCAATTATGCTCTTCACGGTTTCGGTCTTGTCAGGAGGAAAGCCAATGGAACCGAGCATTTCCCCCGCAACGGGCGGACCGTATTCCTCCTGGGTCTTGCCGTCGTTGTAGCCGTGCTTCTCCTCCGATATCTTGATGCCCACATCGTGCAACAGGGCGGAAGCAATGACGACATCCTCATCACACCCGGGCTGGTCATTCATAATGCATTCGGCATGGTGAAGGACGCGCAGGGCGTGCTCGATGCGCCTGTGGTCGGAATCAAAGTATTCCACCAACAGACGCACCAGTCGGGCACGCAGATATTCCATTGTGCCTGCGGAAGGCTGGTTGCGGTCAGTCGACCGCAAGTTCCTCGGAATCGACATAAGGGGTCTCCCTTCTCCCAACCAGCGACAAAACCTTTCCTGAAACAAGCCCAGCCACGGTAGCGAGTACGGCTGTGATGAGAATCCCCTTGATCTGATCGCCCCGGCTGATTCCGCCCACGGCGATCATCGCGGCAAAACCACCGAACAAACCGGGCAAGCCATGGAGGTGGAGGACTCCGCATGTGTCGATTTTCTTGATCGCACTCTGGAGCCGGTCCTGCAAGAGGGCAAACCCAACGGTGGAGAGCACGCCGGCAACGATTCCGATCGCAAAGGCGTAGGTTGCCGGAACCTTGTCGCACGTTGATCCGATGGCCACCCCGCCGGCAAGCGCCGCATTGGCAATGTCGGCAACGGAAACCTTCCCTCTCAACTTCAACGAGGCGACGTACGTTGCCAAGGTCGAGCCACATAGCGCAAGTATGACATTCACGACCGTCATGGGAATGTTTTCGGGAGGCACAAGGGCAGCGCAGAAAGACGGCCAGAAAACCCACAGAACCATGCTTCCAAGCAGCGAAAAGCGATCGCTTGTTTCATCCGATTCGATGGGTGTCTCGTATTCCTCCTTCGTGGTCATGGAGCAAGCCGCGCCCACTCCGAACAACGCCCCGAAGGCATGGATGACAATCGAGCCGCCCGTGTCTACAAAACTGCCTTCCGCAACGAGCCCCAGCCCGCCGGACAACAGGAGCCATTCATTGAACGCGTAGCACGGCACAAAAAGGAGCCCCAGCAACAGGTACTGGTACATCTTGAGGCGCCCGAGCACGGCTCCGGCACATATGAGCAAGCCGGCCGCGGCAAACTCCGACAAGATCAACCTCTCGATATCCGAGTCGACACCGCCGAGAATCCCCAGGCTGTCCTTGAGGAAATACAGCGGGATCGCAACGCTAACAAGCAGGTACGTGGCCGTAAGCGCCGAACGTCCATACTTCCTCACGAAAACCATGAGAAACCCGAAACCCATGATGAGCATGGCCATGATGTGGATTGCACGAACGTATTCCTGCACTTCAACTATTGATGATAATTCCGTATTCAACTGCATCCATCCTTCCTATAAAGAAAACAACATTTCGGTGTAGGACGGCAACGGCCATATAGTGTCCGGCACAAGACCTTCCAGCGCATCCGCAGCTTCGCGCAGGGATTCCATGGCCACCAGCGTCTCCAGCGGCTGGCCTGCGGCTTCGGCCGCATCAAGCGTCTTGATGCCCGCCAACAGCTTGCCCGTCTCGGCGCAAACATCCTTCAGGAGTTCGCGCGTGCCTTCGACATCGCCGACTCCGGCGGCTTCCACCGACGTGATGGTCTCCGCCAGTTCGGACTGGTACTCCAGCGCAGCCGGGGCAATCGAGGTCTTCGCCATCGTGATGGCGCAACGCGCCTCGATCGCAACCTGTTCGTCGTATCCTTCGCTGTATACCTCGTAGCGGGACTTCAACTCGGTCTCCGAAAGAACGTTGTACTTGCCGAAGAGGTTGATCGATTTCTCCGTCAACAGGACTTCGAGGGCATCGGGGGTCTTCTTGAGATTGGGCAACCCGCGCTTCTCGGCCTCGGAAACCCACTCGTCGGTATAGTTGTCGCCGTTGAACAGAATGCGCTTATGCTTCTTGACGGTCTCGGACAAGATCGCCTGCAGGGCTTCGTTGAAGTCCTTGCCGGCCGCCACATCCGCATCCAGCCTAGTGCAGATTTCGTCCAGCGCCTCGGTCACGATCGTGTTGAGTACAACGTTCGGCCCCGCACAGCTCTGGTTGGAGCCAACCGCCCGGAATTCAAACTTGTTGCCGGTGAAGGCAAACGGCGATGTGCGGTTGCGGTCTGTTGCGTCGCGCGGCAGGGTCGGCAGGGCCGTCACGCCAAGCTTGAGTTCGCCACCGGACTTGGAGCTGTTCGCGGAGCCTCTCTCAAGCTGCTCCATGACATCGAAGAGCTGCTCGCCCAGGAAGATCGAGATAATCGCTGGAGGCGCTTCGTTTGCCCCGAGCCGATGGTCGTTGCCGGCCGTGGCCACCGTGGAGCGCAACAGATCGGCATGCGTGTCGACCGCCTTCATCAGGGACACAATCATGGCAAGGAACTTTGCGTTTTCATGCGGGTTGTCGCCCGGAGTCAGCCAGTTCTTTCCATCCGGTCCCGCAACGGACCAGTTGTTGTGTTTGCCGGAACCGTTGACGCCGGCATACGGCTTCTCGTGCAGCAGGCAGATGAAGTCGTGTTCCTCCGCCACATTGCGCAGCGTCTCCATCATGATCATGTTGTGGTCGACCGCCAGGTTCAGGCTCTCGAACATCGGGGCAATCTCGAACTGGGCTGGACACACTTCGTTGTGCCGGGTGCGCGCAGGAACGCCAAGCCGCCACAGTTCGCGGTCAAGATCCGACATGAAGGCAATCACGCGGGTCTTGATGGCGCCAAAATAGTGGTCGTCGAGCTGCTGGTGCTTCGCCGGGGCACGGCCAAACAGGGTGCGGCCCGTCTGGATCAAATCAAGACGCTCCTCATACAGGTCGCGGTCGATCAGGAAATATTCCTGCTCGGCGCCCATGGTTGCCGCGGCGCGCTTGCCTTCGGATTCGATACCGAAGAAATTGCCTAGGCGGCAGATCTGCGTGTTCAGCGCTTCCATGGAACGCAGCAGCGGGGCCTTCTTGTCGAGGGCCTCGCCGTGGTAGCCAATGAACACCGAGGGAATGGTCAGCGTCGCACCGTTCGGGCCTTCCTTGATGAAGGCGGGGCTGGTGGGATCCCAACCCGTGTAGCCGCGGGCCTCGAACGTGGCGCGCAGGCCGCCGGACGGAAAGCTCGATGCATCCGGTTCGCCCTGGATCAATTCCTTGCCCGAAAACTGCAACAGTGCGCCGCCCTCGCCATCGGGAACCACGAAAGAGTCGTGCTTCTCCGCGGTGGCTCCGGTCAACGGCTGGAACCAGTGCGTAAAATGCGTGGCACCCCTTTCCAGAGCCCAGGTCTTCATTGCATCGGCAACCTCGTCGGCGATGGATGCGTCCAAGGCGCTGCCTGTACGGATTGTCGTGCCAAGCGACTCGAATGCCGCATCCGACAGGTAGTTGCGCATCACCCGCAGGCTGAATGCATTCTCACCATAGGTTTCTGTGATCTGATTTTCTTTCGTCTTGCCCATTGTCTTTTCCTCTCCAATTTTCAGAATTCCACTATTTCAATATATCCCATCTAGCCAATCGCGTTACTGCCATACTCGTCCGTGCGGAACAACATACAGCCCCCGGATAGACACATCCTTGTCGTCATCGAATATTGATTAAAAGGGGCACCTTTGCAAAATCCGTGCCACTTGCCGCCACCATCGAACAAACCGCACGCCACATCAGGTTGATTATAAGACATAACCACAAATGGTTCAGTAGCTTACAGATTTTGAATATATTATGGCAAGACCATCCATGCGAATGGATACTTCTGTGTCCAATATAATATTTAATACATTATTGTAGATTTTAGTGGCGTTTTTTAACAAATATGTATTCAGCGGCATGCGCCAATCGGCCTGATCAATTACAGCTTCCTCGCCCCACCTTGAAAGCAAGCCTGGAACCGGCCTTTAGAAGGCGGCGCCAAAGCTAAGCATTCCAACAAAATCAACATCGTAGGCTCCACCTTTTCCAACATCGACGAGCACGGCGTCGTCGAGCTGCGCGATGTAGGCCACGGAAGCCCCCACGCTCCAAGTCTCGCCGAGTGCATAGCTGGCGGCCAGATCAAAGACTCCGTCGTTCCATCCGGCGGTTCCGGTATCCGGATCGAAATAGCCAACCAGCGCGCCAACCGAAAGCTCCAGTTCTTTGGAAACGGCATAGGCATAGGCTGCCGACAAATCGTAGTAGGCGTTCCCGTTGATCCCGCCGCCAACACCGAGATAGGTCGTTGCACCCAGTGCAATCCCGGCGATTTCATACCCGACCCCGAGGTTGACTTCCTTGTCGGCAACGCTTGCCGCAGTCGGATAGGTATATTCGGTGAAGCCAACGAACAGGTCCAGACCATCGACAAAGTTCGGCAGACTGTAGGAGGCGTACCAGTCGATTTCGGAAAATTCGGAACCTGCCAAGGTTCCTCCGTAGTCGTCGACATCAAAGTTTCCCCAGGCACCGGCGGCCACGGAGCCATATTCTTCCGGAAGCCCCAGCCCCGAGGCTTCGATCCCCGGCTGAACAACGAACCCGTCGTTGAAGGTGGCTCCGCGGAATACGTATGCGGATGCGAAGTCGGCCGTCACGCCGACTTCGGCGAAAGCGGTTCCAACCCATGCGGCGACCATTCCTGCCGCTACGGTTCTGGTCATTGTGTTTTTCATGCTATTCCTCTTCCTTTGTATTGTTTGCTTTTCAGTTATTCGCGGGTCGAAACCCGACCCCCGTTCCAATTCACTACCCGATGGCGTCCTGCCCCTTCTCCCCCGTCCGAATGCGGATGCATTCCACCAGATCCATCACAAAGATCTTTCCATCGCCAATGTTGCCGCTCCGGGCGCCTTTGATGATCGCATCGACCGTGGCGTCCGCGAACTCGGCGTTCACGGCAATCTCCATGCGCACCTTCTTCAAGAGGTTCACCTCGATATCCGCACCGCGGTAGGTTTCGTGGTAGCCCCGCTGCTGGCCACAACCCAAGGCGTTGCTCACAGACATTTTGTGGATCTCCGCATCGAAAAGGGCCTGCTTGACCGGCGTGAGCGCTTCGGGCTGTATGTATGCAATAATCAGTTTCATGGTTTTTCTCCTATGTTTAGCTGTTGGTGAAGAACTGGAATCCGCTGTAGGCCTCCATGCCGTGCTCGCCGATATCGAGCCCTTGGAGTTCTTCCTTTTCACTCACGCGGATGCCGACGGTCGCCTTCAATATACCGAAGATCATCAGGGCAAGCGGGAAGCAGACCACGCCATAGGCCAGGATGCCGATCAACTGGACCGAAACCTTGAAGTCCGGACTGAAGACACCGACAAACAACGTGCCGAGGATGCCGCAGACCAAGTGAACCGTGGTGGCGCCGACCGGGTCGTCGAGCTTCAGGCGGTCGAAGCCCATGACCGACAGCACCGCGACGATCCCGCAGACCAGGCCGATAAGAACCGCTGCCTTGACCGACACCACGTCCGCCCCGGCGGTGATCCCCACCAAGCCCGCCAGCGAGCCGTTGAGCACCATGGTAAGATCCGG
>JBDLHZ010000002.1:0-29784 GCA_039715135.1 Verrucomicrobiota bacterium | reverse complement strand
TGTGCTCCCGCGCGCCCGCCACTTTGATCCAGCTTTTCATTCACATTCCAATGTAGACGAGGCATCCTGCCTCGTTAGGTTCAGCAACTCGCTTACGGTTAAGAACGAATATCCCTTATCCCGCAAACCATCGATTATCACAGGAACCGCCTCTAGTGTTTTTGTACGATCTCCTCCACCGTCATGGAGGACAATGATCGAACCCGGTCGCACTTTCCGAAGAACCGTATCCTTTATTTGAATGGTGTCATGGAACTTCCAATCCCCCGCAATCACATCGCCGCCAACAACAACATAGTTCCGCTCATTGAGAACGGAAATCGCTGCTGGAGATAATATTCCTTTTGGAGCCCGAAACAACGAAATGTGATTGATTCCGGCATCCGAGAGAGTCTCTTCAGTCATTTCTACCTGGCGAAGAACAGAACTCCGGCTCTTAAATGACAACATCGACCAATCATACGAGTGGCTTCCGATTTCATGCCCGGCACGGCATATTCTTCGGGGCACCTCCATCTGCGAGGCAATCTCTGATCCAATTAAGAAGAAAGTCACTTTAACATCCCTACCCCCAAGGATGCGGAGCAATTCATCGGTGTACGGGAGGTTCGGTCCATCATCAAAGGTCAGCGCCACCACCTGCTGATCAGTGCTGACTCGATTGACTACGTACAAATAGGGCCAACAGTACGCAGCAACCAATACGGCAAAAAACAAACCGATTCCCACTATGACTAACCGGGGTTTCATCGAAGTTATTCCAAAATACTCTCGATATTCCTAATGCGGCTGGAAGCCGCATCTACATTATAGCGCCTTTTTCCCGCGATAGTTAAAAATATCCTCGAACGCATAAGACTCCGGTGCAACGACGGCATTCAGGGCCTCGAGGATCTTTTCCTGCATGTGCGGGGTCAGGCGCCGGCCCTTTCGCGCCTTCTGCACCTGCTTGTGGTTAATGAATCCCGGCGGCATCGCCGCAACCAAATCGTGGTTCTTGATTTCCTTCTCCGCCATGATCGCGTCCAAGGGCTGGACGCCGACATTCATTGTGTTTTCTTCGATCATAGATTCCTTAATTACTCGTTACGCATTACTTCGATTCTTTCCCACCAAAATATCCACTTCTTCCATGATCGCGTTGACCGTCAACAATTGCGCCAACTTCATTAGCAACCGCTTTTTATCAAACAGGCCTTTCACATAATAGGGAATATGGGTGCGGAACTGGATGCAGGCCGCCTCTTCCGGCGAATACTTGCTCGGCCGGCTCGAGGCCTTTTGCTTCAGGTCGTTCAGCTCCACCAGCCGCCGCAGGTGTTCCGCCATCATGTCGCGGCGCATTTTAGGTGTAGCATGGGCATCCTGCCCATGATCCACGGGCAGGATGCCCGTGCTACGTATCTTCTCAAAGATCCATGGGTTGCCGATGGCACCGCGGCCAATCATTACGCCGTCGACGCCGGAAACATCAAGCATGCGTTGCGCGTCGGCGGGCGTATTGACGCCGCCGTTTCCAATGATTGGAATGTTGAGTGCCTGCTTCATTTCGCCGAGCTTTTCCCAGTCGGGGTCGCCGCCGTGAAAGTTTTTGGCGAGGCGGGCGTGGACGGCAATCATGTCCGCCCCGCTCTCTTCAACCACCCTGGCGATTTCAAGATGGCCGGGCGTACTGTCGTTGAAACCAATGCGGGTCTTGACCGAGACCGGAAGCGAAACAGCGCTCTTCACTTTCCCAATAATCTCGCCCAACAGCGAAAGGTCTTTCATCAGTGCCGCGCCCGCACCGCGCGACACCACCTTCTTGACGGGGCAACCGCAGTTGATATCAACCCAGTCGAACAGGCCGGTCTGCTCGACATATTTTGCGGCTTCGGCCATCGCTTGCGGGTCGCGACCGAAGATGTGCCCGGCAATTGGATGCTCCCCTTCACGGGTTTCCAGCACCTGGAAGGTTTTTTCCGAATCGCGACGGATGCCCTCGGCGCTGGTCAACTCCGAATAGACCGCGCCGGCTCCGTGTTCGAGGCACAGCGTGCGCATCGCGGCATCGGTATAGCCCGCCATCGGTGCGAGCACCACGGGAAAACCGATTTCGACGGTTCCGAATTTTAGAGGTTTCAATTGCATGGATTGCCTGAATTTATAATGGGCAATTGAAGAACAAACCATTTTAATGGCGTCAAATTTGCAATGGAGTCGAGTATGCCCGGTTTTATTATTGTTTTGATCTTCGTCGTAGGAGCCATTGCGTGGGGCATCTATGCCGGGAAGAAGCGACGGGATGCGATGGGAGAATTGGCAACAACGCTGGGGCTAACCTTTTCCGGCGAGCGAAACTACCAAATGGCGGAACGCTACGCTTTCCTCGATAAACTGCGGCAGGGTTCAAACCGCTATGCACAAAACATCATCACCGGTGATTTCCGTGGCCATGGCATCACCACATTCGACTATCACTATGAGACCCATTCGACCGACTCCAAGGGGCATCGGCGAACCCACCACCACCATTTTTCGTTCTTCATCCTGACGCTGAAAAGGCGCTTCCCCGAACTGACCATCGCCAAGGAGGGTCTCTTCTCCAAGATTGCGCAAGCGGTCGGATTTGATGATATCGACTTTGAGTCGCACGAGTTCTCGAAAAAGTTCGTGGTACGATCCAAGGATAAAAAGTTTGCATACGACTTCTGCAACGCGCAGATGATCGACTACCTCCTCGGCCACTCCGATATCAACATTGAGGTCGACCAAAACTCGCTCGCGCTCGCCTTTAACCGTCGCCTCAAGACGGAGGAGATCGAAGCCCACTTGAACCAACTGCTTAAGATTCGTTCATTGATGCCCGATTATCTTTTCGCTGACTAGAGGACGCAAATGGGACTGATTATAATCGTTGTTGCCGTACTGCTGCCGGCGGTGTTCGTGATTGCCACGTACAACACGCTGGTAGCATTGAGGAACCATATTTCCGAGGCGTGGAGCAATATCGACACGGAACTAAAGCGACGCTACGAGTTGATCCCTAATTTGGTGGAGACCGTGAAGGGCTATGCCAAACACGAACGCGAAACACTGGAGCGGGTGATTGAACTGCGTAACCAGTGCATGGCCGATCACGGTAGCGTCAACCATCAGGAGGGCACGGAAAAACAACTGGTCGGTGCAGTGCAAAAGCTATTGGCGGTTGTAGAATCCTATCCCGATCTAAAGGCTAACAAGAACTACCTTGAGCTACAAAAGGAGCTGGTCAACACAGAAGACCGCATCCAGGCGGCGCGGCGTTTCTACAACGGCAATGTCCGCGACTACAGGAACAAATGCGAAGCATTCCCCAGCAACATCATCGCAAGCATGTTCAAGTTCCAGCCCCTCGATTTCTTCAATGTAGATCCCGCTGTCAGGGAAGCACCGTCATTAAAGGGAGAATTTACAAACCGACAAGCAGGCTAGAAGCCTGCGGTACGTATCGCCGCCATCTTGGCGGCCTTGCAAGAAGGAGAACGCATGATCAAAGCACCCAAGGCCTATGAAAACATTCCGTTCCTGAACAGCGACCATTGCCGACCGGTGCGGCTCCAGCTCGAATATCTGCACCCGGAAGTCACGATGCATGACGAGGGGATCAAGTCAACCATTGTGCTGTTCGGCAGTGCGCGGATTCCTTCGCCTGAAACTGCGGAGGAGTGTAAAAACCCGAAGCTGGCCGAACTGGTCCCCTACTATGAAGAGGCATGCAAGCTCTCGCAGATCGTCAGCACCAACTGCCAAACGAACCACGAGTGCGAATATGTGGTCGTGACCGGTGGTGGCGGCGGTATCATGGAGGCCGGCAACCGCGGTGCGGACGAAGCGGGCTGCAAATCGATTGCGCTCAACATTACCTTGCCGCACGAGCAGGAAGCCAACCCCTATGTTTCACCCGGCCTCAATTTCGAGTTCCGCTATTTCCACATGCGCAAGATGCACTTCCTGCTACGCGCCAAGGCGGTTTGCATCTTCCCCGGCGGCTTCGGCACGTTCGACGAACTCTTCGAGGCGCTGACCCTGATCCAGACCGGAAAGATTGATCCCATGCCGGTGATCCTGTTCGGCACCGAACATTGGAAACGGCTGATCGACTGGGAATACCTTGCCGAATGCGGCGTCATCAGCCCGAAAGACCTCGACCTGCTGACCTTCTGCGACACTGCGGAAGAGGCATGGAAAACGATCACGGACTTTTACGCGTAGAACTTTTGAAAAAGGAGGAAGCTGGATGAATACACGGGAATCGTTTATTGAATTGCAGGAGCGCCTTTCAGGCGCGATCATTGGGCAGGAACATGTCATGGAGAACCTGTTGATCGGCCTGCTGGCCAACGGGAACATCCTGATGGAGGGCTTGCCGGGCACCGCAAAAACGCGATCGATCAAGGCGCTGTCCAGCCTGATCCAAAGCGAATTCAGCCGCATCCAGTTTACTCCCGACCTGCTGCCGTCCGACGTGACCGGCTCGGAAATCTACCGCGAGCATTCCGGCACGTTCGAGTTCCAGTCCGGCCCCCTCTTCGGCAACCTGATTCTGGCCGACGAGATCAACCGCGCGCCAGCCAAGGTGCAGGCCGCCCTGCTCGAAGCGATGGAGGAACGGCAGATCACCGTCGCCGGAACCACCCACAAACTGCCCGAACTTTTCATGGTGCTGGCCACGCAAAACCCGATCGAGCAGGAAGGCACCTATCCCCTGCCCGAGGCCCAGATGGACCGCTTCCTTCTATATGTGCGCGTGGACTATCCCTCCGCCGAACACGAACGCGAAATCCTTCAACTCGTCCGGGGCGAAAACACCGGATCGGACAACAAAACCGCTCCATCGTCGCTCGATTCGAACATTGTCTTTGAAGCCCGCAAGGAGGTGGATGCCGTGCATGTGGCCAAATCTGTCGAGCAATACATGGTGGATCTGGTCATCGCAACGCGCGAACCGGGAAAATATGACGAAGAGCTGGCGAGTTGGATCAAGATAGGTGCCAGCCCGCGTGCCACCATTGCGATCGATGCCGCCGCGCGCGCCCATGCATGGCTGCAGGGCAGCGACTTCGTTTCGCCCGAAAACGTGCAGGCCGTCGCCCCCGCCTGCCTCGCCCACCGGGTACACCTCTCCTACGAAGCCGAAGCCGCCGGCCTCTCCCGCCACGATGTCGTCAACGCCATCCTCGACCGCGTTGCCCTGACCTAAAAGGGATGGAAATAGCCACGAAAAACATGCCTGCAAAGAAGACAGTTAAAGCGAAGGTTCATGTGGAGCTGGAGGAGCTGGTCAAGCTGCAGTTCGACCGGCACCGCTTTTCATTCCTGCCGCGCCAACCGATCCATAGCCTGCTGAACGGTCGGCATGCTTCCCGCCTGCGCGGGCGCGGGCTACTGTTCGAGGAGTTGCGGCACTATCGCCCCGGCGACGACATCCGAAGCATCGACTGGAAAGCCACCGCCCGGCTTCGCAAACCCCATGTACGCGTCTATTCCGAGGAACGCGAGCGCACGGTGCTCTTCCTCGTCGACCAGCGTGCCAGCATGCACTTCGGTAGCGCCCGCGCCACCAAGGCCGTCGCCGCCGCCGAGCTGGCCGCACTCGGGGCGTGGCGGACGCTCGACATCAAGGACCGCGTCGGCGCCATCGTTTTCGGCGACGAGGAAACCGCCTATGTCGCCCCCCACCGTAGCCGGGACACCGTGCACCGGATCTGCGGGGAGCTGGTACGCATGAATCAAAAGCTCAATGCCAACGAAACCACCGACCATTCGGAGGCACTAAACGAGGCGCTTCTGCAGGCCATCAACCTCGCCCACCACGATTTTCTGGTGGTACTGATTTCCGACTGCCACGGTGCAAACCCGGAAACCCGCAAGCTGGTCACCCGTCTGGCCGCCCACAACGACGTGTTGGCAACGTTGGTCTACGACCCGCTCGGCATCCGCCTGCCCTCGGCACCGGGACTCAAGGTCACCGATGGCAGCACCCGCGCAGACATACCGACCGACGATAGGTTCCATCGCAACTATCAGGAAGCATTCGTTGAATGGGGACAGCTGCTTCACGACAAGTTCAGCGCCCTGAAGATTCCGATCCTGCCGATCTGCACCCACGACGATGTTGCCGATCAGGTTCTCTCCGCACTGGGAAAACATCCATGAACACCAACAGCCTCAGCCTGAACGACCTTTACGACATCGTCGAACCGGCACCGGTTTCGTGGTGGCCGCCCGCTCCGGGTTGGTGGATTCTATTCGCCGTTGCCGGCATCGCCATCGTCTTTCTGCTGATCCACCGATTGAGGTGCCGCAGAAAGAATGCCTACCGTCGCGCGGCGCTCGCCGAACTGGGAAAGGCGGAATCGGCGGATGAAGTGGCGGCAATCCTTCGCCGCACGGCGCTGGCGGCCTATCCGCGCAAAGCCATTGCCTCGCGTCACGGAAACGAATGGATTGAATGGCTGGAAACGACGGCCTCCATACCGCTTCCGGACACAGCAAAAAAGTCAATGGCCTCCGTCTATTCAAATGATGAAACCCATACAGAGCCGCTACGTGATTACGCAAGAGCGTGGATTCTACAGCACCCGGCGAAGGAAGGCGGAACATGCTGACTTTTTCCCATCTCTGGATCTTCCTCCTGCTACCGCTACCGCTGATCGCGGCGCGGTTGTTGCCGTATCGATCAAACTCCGGCCCGGCGGTTCGCGTTCCGTTTCTTAACCGTATCCGACAGGCTGGCGGCGAATCTTCCCCTGCCCGGAAAGCTTCCAAGGTTTGGAGAAACTGGATCGTTTGGATGCTGGCACTCACGGCACTCGCGCGTCCGCAATGGATCGAGCCGCCGATTGAAAAACAGATCCCCACGCGCGATCTTCTGTTGATCGTCGATCTTTCCGGCTCGATGGAAGCCGAGGATTTCGTGGATGCTGCAGGAAACAAAACCGATCGGCTCTCGGCCACCAAGGAGGTGGTCGGCGACTTTCTGTTGCGACGCGAGGGCGACCGCATCGGACTGGTGGTTTTCGGTAGTGCCCCTTTCCTTCAATCACCCTTCACCACCGACCTCGATCTTTGCCGCCAGTTGCTGGACGAAACCGCCGTGCGCATGGCCGGCCCCAGCACCGCGCTTGGCGATGCCATTGGACTGGGCATCGGACTCTTTGCCGATAGTGAAATGCCGAACAAGACCATCATTGCGCTGACCGACGGCAATGATACCGCCAGCGCGGTTCCGCCCATCGAGGCGGCGCAGGTGGCGCGCGATCGCGGCATCACCATCCACACCATCGCCATGGGCAACCCCGAAACCATCGGCGAGGAAAAGCTGGACGAGGAGACGCTCAGGAAAGTGGCCCAGACATCGGGCGGCGAATATTTCATGGCGATCGACCGCGCCGAATTGGAATCCATCTACACCACGCTCGACGAGCTGGAAACCCGCGAAGTCAACACCGTCAGCCACCGCCCCCGCCGCAACCTCTACTACTGGCCGCTCGCCGCCGCGCTGCTTTTTTCCCTGATTACCTCCGTTGAGTGGAGGGCGACGCTCCGTCGGAGCCTCGATGTGCAGTTTGGCTTCGACGGAGCGTCGCCCTCCAGACTCAGGGTGGATGTCCGAACAGCGAAGCTGGAGGTATCGGAATCATGACTTTTCACTTCATACGTCCATTCGTGTTTCTGGCGGTACCGATCCTCGTCCTGCTCTGGTGGCTGTGGCGGCGGGCACACGATCCGTTGCGCGGCTGGCGGAAGTCGATGAATCCCGAACTGCTTGAAGCCATGGCAATCGGGGGCGATGCCAACCAACTTTGGCGGGGCATTGGTTTGCTGGCCGCGTGGCTGCTGGCGCTGCTGGCCATTGCCGGGCCAACATGGAAGCCAGAACCCTCACCCTTTGCCGACGATCCCGCTCCGGTGATGGTGCTGCTGAAGGCGGATGAATCCATGAATACGAAGGATCTTGCACCAAACCGAATGGAGCGGGCGCGGCTGAAGGTGGTCGATTTTTCCAGTGCAAGGAAAGGCCGCCCGCTGGGACTGATTGCCTATGCCGGTACGGCCCACCTCGTATTGCCGCCGACACGCGACACGTCGGTAGTTGGAACGATGGCGGAAAACATTGGGCCGGAAATCATGCCGGAGCCGGGCGATGATCTGGCGGCGGCCATCCGGCTGGCGGAAGAGACCCTGCGCGAAACGGGCGGATCGATTCTGGTGGTGGCCGACACCGTCCCGGAACTCGGGTCCGACCTTCCCATTCATTTTCTGGCCGTTGCACGTGAAACCAAAAATAAAAAGGCGACGCTGATTGCCGCCGATTCGTCCGATATTGAGGCTCTGATCCACAGGACGGAAGGAGCGGCCATTGCCGTGGCGGGGGACGACAGTACCCGTTGGACAGAATCGGGCTACTGGCTTGTTCCCATCCTTGGGATTCTCGCATTGCTACCTTTCAGGAGGGAATCGGAATGAGGACGCTGCTTATCATTGCACTCATCGGCGGATTCTGGCTGACGCCGGACCAGCGTGGACAGCAGCTGATGGAACAGAAAAAATATGCCGAGGCGGCGGAGAACTTCCGTGATCCAATACACGTCGGTGTTGCATGGTATCGTGCCGGCGAATTCAAGAAAGCCGAAGCCGCCTTTATGCAGATCGATACGCCGGAAGCCATTTTTAATCGGGGAAACTGTCTCGTCTTTCAGGGGCAGTATGAAACCGCCGTTAAACAGTATGACCGCGCCCTTGCGATCCGCCCCGGATGGAACGCGGCCGCAACCAACCGGCTCATCGCGATTAGCCGCGCCGAGGCACTGAAGCAAAAAGGCGGCGAGATGGGCGACCAGAGGGTCGGCGCGGATGAGATTAAATTTGATCTCTCGAAAAAGTCCGGTGGACAGGATACGCAGGTCGAAAAGCAACAGCCGCTCTCGCAAGAGGAGATGCAGGCCCTCTGGCTCCGACGCGTACAGACCAAGCCCGCCGATTTCCTCCGCGCAAAATTCGCCTACCAGCACGCCATAAAAACCGGAGAATAAATTCATGGCCACAAGAAACACAAAAAACCACAAAAAACACGGACTTCTAGTTTTCGTGCTTCTTTGTGTTTTTTGTGGCTATCCCTCTTTGTTGGCGGCTCTTGAAAACGTAAAAGCAGAGCTGGGCATGGAATCGGCGTGGATTGGCGAAGGGGTTCCGCTGTCCATCACCCTGCGCGCGCCCGGCCCCTTCAGCGGCACGGCGGTCTTCGACCTGCCGGAGCTGCCGCACACTTTCATTATCAAGCAAGGCGGGCCAACCGTGGGGAGCGAGACGGCTGGCGGCGAAACATGGATGACCCAGCACCATGAATTCCGCG
This sequence comes from Verrucomicrobiota bacterium, assembly GCA_039715135.1. Taxonomy (GTDB): domain Bacteria; phylum Verrucomicrobiota; class Kiritimatiellia; order Kiritimatiellales; family Pontiellaceae; genus Pontiella. Next base: position 20,408 of record JBDLHZ010000002.1, on the reverse strand, counting down.
TCTATACCCAGACCGGCGGCATAATCGAACTGCCCGCCATCCGGGTGCGCTTCAATGCGAAGAAGGATTTTGTTTCAAAGCCCGAGCCCCATGAGGGCAGAACATCCACATTGGATTTCGAGTCGCGACGGCCTCCCGGAACCGAATCCGGACAAGTGGTGGTTGCCACACCGCACATGCAGATCGAGCAGTCATGGTCGGCCTGGCCCGACCAAATGATGAAGGCAGGGGATGTGGTCGAACGCCGTATTGTCCGACGGGCAACGAAAACCACGGCCATGGTATTCCCCGACCTGCCCCTTGCCGCGCCCAAGGGAGTGCGCGTCTATCGCTCTCCGGTGACTATAAATGATAAAACCGCACGCGGGGAATCGAGCGCCGAACGAATCGATACCATTAAATATCAATTCTCCGGCGGTGGAATATTCCAGCTGCCCGAAATGAAGTTCACATGGTGGGATCCAAAGACAGAACAGCTGAAGGAAAGGAGGCTGGAAGGGGCCTCGTTTGAAATAGAGATGCAGGCCACGGAATCCACCGATCAACAATCCGGCTACCTGTGGGCATGGGGCCTCGTTGCAATTGCGTTGCTGTGGCGATTGAAAACCGTCGCGACCCGTATTCAAAACCACTTGCACCACCCGGAGCGGCTCGCCGCCAAGGCTGTCGTTGCCGCCTGCCGCAAAAACCAGCCATCCGAAGCCTATGCCTCGCTGATGCAGTGGAGCCGGATCACTGGAATCAAGCTTCCGCAGGAGTCGCCTCTTGCCGATGAGCGGAAAATTCTTTCCCGGACACTCTATTCCACCGAATCCACAAGCTGGAAAGGCCGTGCATTGGCCTCTGCATTTAAATCCTTCCTGAAACAATTGCTTCGGAAGAAACTTGCTACATCGGAAAGCCCCGCCCTTCCCGGGCTGAATCCAACGTCGCCCTCCACCGGCACAAGGCCGGTGGGCGGGAAAATCCCCAATCCGATGGGCGAAAAAGATCCCCCCGACCTTGCGTCGGGGGTGAATCAAGTTTGATCCGCACAGCAACGGAACCATCCCATGCCGCAATACAGCAACCACAACCCTCTCCCCGCATACGACATCCACTACAGCTGGATCGGATGGCCAACCCAAAACACCTTTTTTCCGGAGGTTGCTCCGCCAGACCTCTTCGTCAATCTCGCAGCCGCCTTCCGTGCAGATGAACTTGAACTGGAATCCCGCAAATGGAACCCGAAAAGCATTCACCTCTCCTTCCGGGCGCCTCCAACCCTGGCTCCCGTCTGGATCACCCAACGCGCAAAAGGCCGGCTCGACCATGCCTTGCGGCAAGCCGGGACAAACACATCCTTCAGCAGGAAGGTGGGGCTCCGCGCATTCGGCCACAATCAAACCAAAAGGGTTGAAGCCTACGTCCGGGACCAGTTGAAGCACATCGACCTTGCCGACCCCCGCTACCGAAAGACGCTCGCTTCGGCAGCCATCAACAACCCGACGGCGGATCTGTCCGTCCCGGTTTCCAGCAGCCACGGGCGGTATTGGTACAACCTCCATCTGGTCTTCGTCGTTGCCGAACGCTACCGTATCGGGAATCCCGCATTCCTCCAGCAGCTACGCGAACGAATCAACACTCTTTGCAGCGATCTGGAATGTGTCCTGAAACGCGCGGCCGTCATGCCGGACCACCTGCACATTGCCTTGAAGGGAAACCCCAAACTCTCCCCCAGCCAGATTGCCGTGGAACTGCAGAATGCAACCGCACAGGTGGCTCGATGCCGCCTCTGGGATGAAAAGTTTTATGCGGGAACCTTCGGGGAATACGATTGCGGTGCCATTGACGGGAGCAAAGGAGGAATCCGGCAGGAATAAACCAACGTCACCCTCCACCGGCACAAGGCCGGCGGGCGGGAGAACCCGGCGGAGCGGGAATCCCCCCGACCTTGTGTCGGGGGTGAACAAGTTTGGTGCGGAAGCAACGGCAATCCCCTCCCAACGTCGCCCTCCACCGGCACAAGGCCGGCGGGCGGGAGGGTCCCCAATCCGGTGGGCAAAAAAGATCCCCCCGACCTTGCGTCGGGGGTGAATCAAGTTTGATCCCGCACAACAAAGGAACCATTCCATACCCCAAATCTTCCTGCTTGATTTCAAGCCCTTTTTAATTGCCTATGGAAAAAATCGGATTAGAATACTCCGCTATTGAGTCAGTCGTCGTGTGTAACTAGCAATCAACAAAGGAGGACAAACCATGAAGAAAATACTGGCAACCCTGTGCATTACAGCGGCATTGCTTCCAATACTTGGAAGCGCAGCGACCGAAAAACCCAATATTCTCGTTATCTGGGGCGACGATGTCGGCCAGGCCAACATTAGCGCCTACACAATGGGTGTGATGGGCTACCAAACGCCCAATATCGACCGCATTGCCGACGAGGGCATAATCTTTACCGACTACTACGGCGAGCAAAGCTGTACCGCTGGCCGCTCCTCCTTCATCACCGGACAGAGCGTCTTCCGCACGGGTCTTTCCAAGGTGGGCCTGCCGGGTGCCAAGGAGGGGCTCAGCACCAAGGATCCGACCATTGCCGCCATGCTTAAGAAACAGGGATACATGACCGGCCAGTTCGGAAAGAACCACTTGGGCGACCGCGACGAACACCTGCCCACCAACAATGGCTTCGACGAGTTCTACGGCAACCTCTACCACTTGAATGCGGAAGAGGAGCCGGAAAACGAGGACTATCCGAAGGATCCGGAGTTCCACAAGAAATTCGGCCCGCGCGGCGTCATCCATTCATCCGCCGACGGCAAGATCGAGGATACCGGCCCGCTAACCAAAAAGCGGATGGAAACGGTCGATGACGACACCGCGGCGGTGGCAATGGACTTTATCGAGCGTGCCGTCAAAGCAGAGAAACCGTTTTTCGTCTGGTGGAGCGGAACCCGCATGCACTTCCGCACGCATGTCAGCAATGAAAAGAAGACCATGATCAAAGAGATGTATCCGCACGCCGATGAATATACCTGCGGCATGGTCGAGCACGACATGCACATCGGCCTGTTCCTCGACAAGCTCGATGAACTCGGCATTGCCGACAACACCATCGTCTTCTATTCCACGGACAACGGCCCGCACATGAACACCTGGCCGGATGCGGCGATGACCCCCTTCCGGGGCGAAAAAAACACCAACTGGGAAGGCGGCTGGCGCGTTCCGGCCATGGTTCGCTGGCCTGGCAAGATCAAGGAAGGTACGATCTGCAACGAAATCGTCCACCACATGGACTGGCTCCCGACCTTCACGGCTGCGGCCGGCAACGATAACATCAAGGAAGAGCTAAAGCAGGGCGGTGTCAAATCCATTGGCCGCGAATACAAGGTGCATCTTGATGGCTACAACATTCTGCCAATGCTCACGGGAGAAACGGCCAAGTCCCCCCGCAAGGAAATCTTCTACTTCTCCGACGACGGCGACCTGACCGCACTGCGCCATAATGACTGGAAAGCCATCTTCATGGAACAACGCGCCGAAGAAACGTTCCAGGCATGGCGCGAACCGTTTGTTCCACTACGCGTACCGCTGATCGTCAACCTGCGCCGCGACCCTTACGAACGCGGCATGAAATCCTCGAACACCTACGACGACTGGATGCTCGACCGCGCCTACATGCTGGTTCCGGCACAGGCGATCGTTGGTGAGTTCCTGTCAACCTTCAAGGAATTCCCGCCGCGCCAGAAGGCCGCCAGCTTCAGCCTCGACAAGGTCATGGAAGCGATGACCGACGGCGCCACCGGCGAACGCTAACCCAAAAGAGCGAAGTAGAATCGAGGGCCGCCGCCTGCAAAGTGGCGGCCCGCTTCTTGGAGGCCATGCCATGAAACATGTGCGAACTGCACTCGCCGGACTTGCAGCACTCGTTCTCGCAGGGACAGTCCACGCCCAACACAGCACCTACGACTATTGGGATCACAACTATACCGTCCAGGCCCTGCTCGGTGCAGTGCAGTATGAAAACCTTAAATTTGACGTGGCCGACAGCGAAACACCTGCCGATATTGACGTCTCCCTCCTCCCCCAACTGGGAGCGGCATGGGGCACCATGCCCAAGGGCGATCGGTTTCAATACGGGCTGGAATGCTCCCTCTTGCTAGGATTCCGGATCGACAAACTCAACTACCTTTATCTTGGAGGCAACGGTGCCTATGCCAGCATCTCCACCTCCATGTGGATGTTCGACCTCGCCGGCGGCCCCTACGCCAGTCTCTTTCTCGACAAGCACCACAAGGTTCGGATCTATGCCGGAGGCGGCCCGCTCATGGCCTATGCCGACTTCCGTTCCGATACGGTGTACCCCGAAATCGAACCCAGGGAGGAATCCATCGACGAAACCGTATTCGGCCTCGGAGCCTATGCCCGGGCCGGCGTCGAATTCCGCATCTACGAAAAGGGCATGCTTGGGTTGGGGGTGCGCGGCTCCTGGACGAACGTCGACTTTTCCGATATTGGCGGAAACTCCGACCTCGCCGGCTACGCCGCCTTCGTCTCCTTCACGGCTGGTCTCTAGCCCTTCGACAGAAGGGCAGACTTTCCAGTCTGCCCTCTTTTTTGTACCGCAGGCTTCCAGCCTGCTCCACGCACCGCTATTCTGTTCTGTCCATGAAAAAGAACGAACAGATGCGGCATTCGGAACGCAAGCGGGTGGAGCTGGATTTCCAATGGCCGAAAGTTCCGCTCAACATTGTGCTGGTTGAGCCATCGATTCCTCCGAACACAGGGAATATTTCGCGGCTCTGCGCGGCGACCGGAACCATACTGCACCTCGTCGAACCGCTCGGCTTCGACCTTTCCGAAAAGCAACTGCGCCGCGCGGGACTCGACTATTGGGAGTCCGTCGCCCTGCACACCTATCCCGACATTGAAACGTTTTTCGGGAAAAACCCAAAAGGCCGGAAGCTTTTCTTCAGCACCGCCGGAAAACAGAATTTCTACGAAATGGAATACGAGCCAGGGGATTATCTTGTTTTCGGCAATGAAACACTCGGGTTGCCCGACGACCTGCTGGCGGCATGCCCGGAAAACGTCTGCAACATCCCCATCAAACTCGATTGCGTCCGCTCGCTCAATTTGTCAAATTGCGCCGCCATCGTGCTTTACGAGGCGTTGCGGCAAATTAATAGATGAATTTTGAACACGGGTTAGTTTTTGCGGTCAGTAACTGCATCCATTCTTAACAAGGAGCAAACAGCATGGCGGGAATCGAAATCATCAACCAGAAGGTGCGCGAGCAGAGCGCATTCATCCCCACCCTTAAAACCGAGATCGGAAAGGTGATTGTCGGGCAGGAATACCTGATCGACCGGCTGATCATCGGCATGCTGAGCAACGGGCACGTCCTGCTCGAAGGTGTGCCCGGCCTCGCGAAGACCCTGACGATCAATACGCTGGCCCAAGCACTCGACACCTCGTTCCAGCGTATCCAGTTCACCCCCGACCTGCTTCCCGCCGACCTCGTCGGCACCTTGATCTACAACCAAAAGGACGGCGACTTCATCATCAAGAAAGGACCCGTCTTCGCCAACGTCATCCTGGCCGATGAAATCAACCGTGCGCCCGCCAAGGTGCAGAGTGCCCTGCTCGAAGCCATGCAGGAAAAGCAGGTTACCATCGGTGACGAAACCCATAAACTCCCCGCGCCATTCCTCGTGATGGCCACCGAAAACCCCATCGAGCAGGAAGGCACCTATCCCCTGCCCGAGGCGCAGGTCGACCGGTTCATGCTCAAGCTCAAGGTAGGATACCCGACCCTCGAAGAGGAGCGCCGCATCCTCGACCGCATGGCGCACTCCAATACCGAGATTCCCGTCAACGCCGTGCTCCATCCCGACGAAATCATCAAGGCGCGCGAGATCGTCGACGAAATCTACATCGACGAAAAGATCAAGGACTACATCCTCGGCATCGTCTTCGCCACCCGCGAGCCGGAGAAGTACAACCTCGACATCAAGGACTACCTGCAATACGGCGCCTCGCCGCGCGCAACCATCTACCTCACCATGGGCGCCCGCGCCCACGCCTTCATGCAGGGCCGCGGCTACGTCACCCCGCAGGACGTCAAGTCCATTGCGCCCGACGTGCTGCGCCACCGCATCATCGTCTCCTACGAAGCCGAGGCCGAAGAGCTTACGAGTGAAGACATCATCGAAAAAGTCCTCTCCGAAATCCCTGTTCCGTAATACGTAACGAGTAATGCGTAATTCATAACCGCTCCTCTTTACGAATTACGCATTACGGATTACTCGTTATCCCCATGAACAACATCGACCACAAAGAGCTCCTGAAAAAGGTCAGGAGAATCCAAATCACCACCAAACACGCCGTGAACGACGTGTTTGCGGGACAGTACCACTCCACCTTCAAGGGGCGCGGGATGGAATTCGACGAGGTGCGCGAATATGTGCCCGGCGACGACATCCGCTCCATCGACTGGAACGTCACCGCCCGCACCGGCTCGCCGCACATCAAGAAGTTTGTCGAAGAGCGCGAGATGACCGTCATGCTCGTCGTCGACATCAGCGCCTCGCACCTCTTCGGCAGCGGGACGCAGATGAAGCGCGACCTCGCAGCGGAAGTCGCCGCCGTACTGGCCTTCTCCGCCATCCGCAACAACGACCGCATCGGGCTGATCCTCTTTGCCGAGGAGGTCGAAAAATATATCCCGCCGAAAAAAGGCACGCGGCATGTACTGCGCCTCGTCCGCGAAATGCTCTCGCACAAGCCGCAAGGCAAAGGCACCAACGTTGTTCCGGCGCTCGACTACCTCAACCATGTCAGCACCCGCAAGAACGTCACATTTCTCATTAGCGACTTCATGTTCAGCGACGACTATGAACAACTGCTTAAAATCTCCGCCCGACGCCACGACCTCATCAGCGTCGTCGTTGGTGACAAGCGCGAAATCGCATGGCCGGACATCGGCATCGTCAACTGGCGCGACGCCGAGACCGGGGAGCAGATGCTCGTCGACACCTCCAGCCGCAAGGTGCGCGAGCAGCTTGGCCTCAAACAAACCCGCCGCGCCGAAACCATCGATGAAATGCACCGCAAGGCCGGCATCGACACCATCCGCCTCTTCGCCGGGGAACCCTACGACAAGCAATTCATCGCATTCTTCCGCCAGCGCGCCCAACGCAGATAGAACCACAGATGAACACGGATAAACACAGATCTAAAATAAAGCCATCTGCGTCCATCTGCGTCCATCTGTGGTTCCTTTGTTCCGTGTTTCTGGTTGGTTGCAAGCCGGAGGAAGAGAAGATCATCCCGGCAGGTCGATTGACGGTGGACTATTCGATTGACCGCGAGACCATTCAAATAGGCGACCCGATCGAACTGATCGTCACGGCCTATTTCCCAACCAACGGAACACTTGAACTTCCGGAGATCGGGCGGAAGAAGGATATTGTCCTGCTCAAGCGCGACTGGGAAAATGTTCCGCGCGAAGACGGGCTGTCCCAATCCGAAAGCCGCTACTCCATCACCTCCTTCCGCCTCGGCGAACATCTCGTTTCCACCGGCATGATCTCCTGCGTGGTTGGCGAGCAAACCTTCGCCACTAACTTTCCGCAGGTTGTACTAAACGTTGAAACCTCGCTCGGTGCCGACGCCACATCCGAAATTGCCGACATTAAATCCATCTACAAGCTGCCGGGACGTGTTCCACCGTGGCTATGGATTTCGTTGTTGGTTGCATTGGTCGCCTTTCTGGTCGGGATGGTTTCCTCCAAGCTTTGGAAAAGCCGTGCCGTGATTATTCCCAGCGTGCCGCCGATTCCCCCATATGTGCTTGCCTTCCAGGCTCTGGAAGCCTTGAAGGGCAAGGGGCTACTGGAGAAGGATGAGTGCAACCCATTCTATACCGAACTCTCGATGATCCTGCGCACCTACCTTGAAGGACGCTTCAGCCTCAATGCTCCCGACGAAACCACTGAGGAAATCGTCGAGGAAATGAGCAAGTCGGCCGAACTAAACGGAAGCCAGCGCAATATCCTGCAGGACTTCATGCGCCAGGCCGACATGGTCAAGTTCGCCAAGGGCCACCCCGACCGCAACACCATGGAATCCGCCTTCGACACCACCAAGCAATTCGTTGAAGAAACTAGAGATCCGACTGATCCATCCTATCAGTCGGATCAGGCCGATCAAAACAAATGAGATTCGCAAACCCCATTCTATTGCTGCTGCTCCTGCTGATTCCGGCACTGGCCTGGCTGCGGCATTTCATGCTGCGCAAGCGGTCAATGCAGTTCAGCAACAGCACAGCGTTGAAGAGCTTGCCGAAAAGCTGGCGCATCCGGCTCCAACCGGCTCTACCGATCCTTTATGCCTTGGGGCTTGTTTGCCTTGTAGTCGCCCTCGCCCGTCCGCAGCGCGGGCTGGAAGACAGCCGCGTTCGCACCGAGGCGGTGGACATCATTCTGCTGATCGACCTGTCGGAATCGATGGAAACGATGGATTTCCAAAAACTCAACCGTCGCATGAGCCGTCTGGATGCATCGAAGGATGTCATCGAACGCTTTCTTGAAAAACGGCCAAACGACCGGATCGGGATGGTGGGCTTTGCCACCCTGCCCTACGCCGTTGCCCCGCTAACGCTCGACCACGGCTGGCTGGTCCAACGCATGCAGGGGTTGCATACCGGCATGCTCGACGGCAGCCGCACCGCCATTGGCGATGGCATCGCCTCGGCCGTCAACCGCCTGCGAGAGAGCGAGGCCAAGAGCAAGGTGATCATTCTGCTGACCGACGGGGCAAACAATTACGGAACCCTGTCGCCGGAAAACGCGGCCAGCGCGGCGGAGGCTTTGGGCATAAAGATCTACACCATCGGTGCGGGCGGCGCGCGCACCGGTTTCTTCATGCAACGGCAGGCGGTTGACGAAACCTCGTTGAAGAAAATCGCAAAAACCACCGGCGCCGAATTCTACCGTGCACGCGATCTAAAAACCCTCGAAGCCGTCTATGAGAAAATCGACCAGCTCGAAAAAACGGAAATCGAGGTCGAGCGCTTCACCCGCTTCGAGGAAAAGGCCAAGAATTGGATTATCGCCGGTATCCTTTTTCTGGGGCTGGAACAATTGATGGGGCTTAGCCGAATCGGGAGGTTGCCGTGATCAAGTGGCATAATCCAGATACGTTGATGTGGCTGCTAGCTCTGCTACCGCTGTTGCTTGCTACCGGCCTAATGATCAAACGGCGTGCCAAGCTGCTCGGCCGCATGGCGAAGCAGGGGCTGTGGCCAACCATGCTGCCCGGCCATTCGCCGAAACGGAAGCGGTTGAGGAATTTTGTCCGCGTGCTGGCACTTGCGCTGGCGATCGCCGCGCTCGCCCGTCCGCAGTGGGGCTTCAAATGGGAAGAGGTAAGGCAACGTGGCCTGAGTATCATTGTCGCACTCGACACCTCGAAGAGCATGCTGGCGCAAGACATCAAGCCCAACCGCTTGCAACAGGCGAAATGGGGTGTCCGCGATCTGCTGAAGGAGCTGCGTGGCGACCGGATCGGGTTGGTTGCCTTTTCGGGCGATGCCTTCCTGCAATGCCCCGCCACCATCGACTATGCCGCCTTCATGATGATGCTTGACGATGTCTATGCCGGCATCGTTCCCATCGGCGGCACCGATCTTTTCCAGGCGCTGGAAACCTCGATCGAGAGCTTTGAGAAATCGGAGGAGACGCAGGCCGACAAGGTAATCATCCTGATCTCCGACGGCGAAGGGCATACCGGCGATCCGTTGACCCTACTCCCGACATTGAAGGAAGAGGGCATCCGCATATTCGCTATTGGCGTCGGCACGAAGGAGGGCGAGCTGATCCAAACCTCCGAGGGCTTCGTGAAGGACAAGGCGGGCAACGTGGTTAAAAGTTCGCTGAATGAAGGCATGCTTGAACGGCTCGCCTTCGAGACCGGCGGTTTCTACGTCCGCTCCGCCCCCGGCGACTTTGGGCTGGAGCGTGTCTACCAGCAAGGCATTGCCGAGCTGCAGCGCGAAGAACGCGAGTCGCGCATGTCGAAAACCTGGACCGAGCGCTTCCAGTGGCTTTTGGGGGGTTCGCTTCTTCTGCTTCTCATCGAGACGGCCATTCGACCGGTTAAGAGGGAGAACCACCGATGAACGCAGATAGACACAGATTCAAGAAAAGAAAAGCTGCGTGCATCTGCGTTCATCTGTGGTTCCTCTCTCTTGTAGCGGCAACGGTTCATGCGGAGGATACGCCGCGCTCGGCGATGCGCAAGGGATTGAAGGCGTATAAGCGGGGCGACTACACGAACGCCGTCCAAGCCTTGGAAAAAACCGCATTGGAATTTCCAGCCACTGGAAACTACAACCTCGGCAACGCACAGTATCGCATGGGCGACTATGAAGCTGCGGCAAACACCTACAACGAGGCGTTGCGCACCACCGACCTGGAGCTACAGGCCAAGGCCTACTTCAACCGAGGCAACGCCCTGCTCGCCCGTACCACGGCGTTGTCCGGCCCCGAGCAAATCGGCATGGCGATCGAACTGGCGTTCCAAGCCATGGACATGTTCGAAAAGTCGATCCTGCTGGCTCCCGGGGACATGGAGGCCAAGCAAAACTTCGAGCGCGCCCAGCAGCTGCGCCTGAAGCTGGAATACAATCTTGGCAAATGGCATTTTGACCAGGCGGAGGCGCTGCTGCAGGAATACAAGGCCAAGGATGCCCAAACCAACTATCGGCAGGCCAGGGAGCAGTTTGAACATATTCTCGAAAATGTTGATCCAAACCATGGCGAGTCGGCGCAATATTTGCCGAAGGCCGCCGAGCGGCTGGAAATGTTGCAACGGGCGGTCGAAGACACCGAAAAAGACCTAGAGATTGCCCTTCAATTTATCGAGGACTACCAGTACATGCTGGCCGCGCAACGGTTGACAACCGAGACGAATGAGCGAAAATATGCGTTCGATATCAAACCCGACTTAAAAAAGCAGTATGAAGAGACCATCCAGAAGAACCAGGAAGTCCTGAAGATCATCCGGGAGCTTTCCAGCCTGAACCTGTAGAATATCGAACAAGGAATCTCGAATGTTGAAGTTCAGCTACATTCTATCGACCTGCCTGGCCGCGGCACTGGCTTTTGCCGTGGAACCGGGCGAGGTCGATATTGATGCGACCTATTTCCACCCGGCGGCGAGCATGTACATCCATGGCGATGCAACCAGTGCAAGCAACCTTGTGGCCAAAGGGCTTTCCCTTTTCCCAGAGGATGGAAAGCTACTGCGACTCAAGGAACTATTGGAGCAACAGCAGGAGCAGCAACAAAACGAGGATCAGGATCAGAGTCAGGATCAAGACAAGCAACAGGATCAAAAAGATCAGCAGGAACAACAGCAAGATCAACAAGAAGAGCAACAGAACCAGGAACAACAAGACCAACAGCAGGAGCAACCCGAACCACCGAGCGCGGAAGAGATGAGCGAGGACGAAGCCAAGCAGCTGCTCGATGCCATGCGGCAGGAGGAGCAAAACAAGCGGTTGCAACTGCATCCCGTGATGGGCGCACCGGTGAAGGTGGACAAAGATTGGTGATCTGCATTTGGAGAATGCCGATCACCAATCCTTGAATAACGAATATCGAACAAGGAATCATGAATTTCGAAGGGATACAGCCAAGACGGACAAACAAGGGACTTCAGCGTTCCTTGTTCCTTGTTCTGTATTCGATGTTCGCCGCAAGCGCGCTTGCGGCGGACGTCAAAATGTCCATCCAACCGCAGTTGATTAGTCTACTGGACCGTGCGGTGCTGAAAATCGAGTTTATCAACACCAAGGGCGATGCGGTCGATATTCCCGAAGTCGAGGGATTGCGGATCCAGTATAAAGGCCAAAGCTCCGAAACGCGCATCGTCAACATGAAGCGCACCTCGAAGATTATCCACAGCTACCTTGTCACCCCCACCAGGATCGGCGACTTCACGATCGGCCCTGTCACCTGCAAGTACAAGGGCGGGCAGGAAGAGGTTTCGGCGCAGCTGCGGGTCATCAAGCCGGAGGATGACAAGGAGGCGCAGCAAATCTCCGAAATCATGTTTTCGCGCATCACCACCGATCGCGAGGCCCCGTATGTGCACGAGCCGTTCGACCTGGATCTGAAGGTCTATATCCGCGACGGCATACAGATTGACGGCAACTTTAGCCTGCGCGGTGGAATGCCCGAAAGCGGCATGGAGGGCGAGTTGCAATGGGAAGTGACCGACAAGGCGCGGGAGGAACGGAACGGAACCATCTTCAACGTCTACACCCTGCGCACCAGCGCCAAAACGCTCACGGCGGGCACCTTCACCTTCCGCCCTGAAGTGCAGCTGAACGTGATCATCCCCCGCCAAAACCGCCGCCCCTATGGCTTTGACGACCCCTTCTTCGGCGACTTTTTCGGTCGGCAGGAAACGCGCCCGATCGTACTCGATTGCAATGCCCTCGAAGTGGCGGTGAAGCCCGTGCCCACCGAACGGCGCCCGGATAGCTTCACCGGCGGCGTTGGCACTTTCGACTTCGATGTGGGCATCGGCCCGGCACAGGTAAAGGCAGGCGAACCCATTACCGTTAAAATGCGAATCTCCGGCCGCGGAAACATCAAACAGATCACACCTCCAACCATCGAAGCGGACCACAACCTAAAACTCTACGAGGCGCGTACCCTGCCCTCGCAAAACCCGAACGAAGTGCTCTTCGAACAGGTGATCATCCCTGCATCGGATTCCATCACGAATATTCCCTCCATTGCTTTTTCATACTTCAACACGAAAACCGCCGACTTCCGCACCATCACCAAGGGACCCTTCCCCGTCAGCGTCGAAGCCAGACCGCAGCAGGCCGCGCAGATTATTGCAACCGTCCCGAGCTCCATCAGGCAGGAAACCGAAATCCTTGGCCGCGACATTGTCTACCTCAAGTCCGTTCCGAAAAAGTGGAAGACTGCCGACGGCATTCCCTGGCATCGAACACGACTGTTCCATGTTCTGCTTGTCCTTCCCGCGCTATTGCTTGCCATTGTTGCCGGCATAACGGCTCGCCGGAACCGGCTCGCCTCCGATGTCGCCCTGGCCCGACGGCAAAAGGCCCCTAGGGCGGCACGCCACAACGTGCAGCTTGCCGAACAAGCCCTGCGAAAGGAAAACGACGAAGCCGCTTTCTACGAAGCCATGTGGAACGCCCTGACCGACTATTTTGGCCACCGCCTCAACCTCGCACCGGGCGAAGTGACCCTGCAGACGGTCTTGGCCCGCGTACCCAGGGAAACCGAGGCACTCGAAACACTCTTTAGCACCATTGAACAGCGCCGCTATGGCCTACGCTCCGGCGAAGGATCCAAGGAAGAGATGAAAGCCCTGCTTCAACAGCTCAATGCCACGTTGCGCAAATGCGAAAGGATGAAGCTATGAGATTAAAGGCATGTAGTTCCGCCTTTAGGCGGCTTCAGCTTGTTGAGAAACCTTGCAATTGCGGCGGAGCCGCTTTGGAGTGCGCAGGCAAGACGATAGTCGCGACTGCGCTTTGGCGATGCAACCATTTGCCGTTCAAGCGAAAAGCGGTGTCGCCCTTCGGTTGCCACCGCACTCCAGAAGGCACATACTCCCTTCTTTTGGCCGCATTTTTGGTTTTTTCCCCTTCAACAGAAGCGTCGCAAACCCACCCCGAAAGCGAAGCGATAGATAATTTTCATCAGAAAATAGAGACCGAAGGTCTCGGTTCAAAATCGGAAATATTCCTGATGGCCCAGGCCGCCTACGATGACGGACACTATGCCGAGGCCACATCGCTCTACGGGCAACTAGCCAGCAACGGGGTCGACAACGTCGAGCTGCACTACAACCTCGCCAACGCCCATTTTAAGAACTGCAACCTGCCCGAGGCCGTTTTGCACTACCGCAAGGCGTGGTACAGCGCACCACGCGACCCCGACATCCGCGCCAACCTGCACTTTGCCCTCAACGCCGCCGGTGCGGCGGAACCCATCCCCTCCTTCCTTGAACGGCTCTTTAATGTCCTATCGCAAAACGGATGGATCGTGGCGGCCACCGGGGGCTACATTGTCTTTATCCTGTTGCTGATCCTCGGCATGCTGCTTCGTCCGGCCAAACGCACCTTGGCCAAGCTAAGCCTGCTACCCGCCATCTTCATCCTGCTGGCAGCCGGCGGCTGGCGGCATTGGCAGCAACTCGAAACCCATCCTGAATGGGTGGTGGTCCAATCCGGCGCCACCGCCCTGTTCGGCCCCATCGAAGGAACCACCGCCCACTACAAGGTTCCGTTCGCTGCACTGGTTCGCCAGCACGGCACCGATACCAAGGGGTGGATTGAAATCGAGTATGACGGCAAAAAGGGATGGTTGAAGAAGGAATATGTCAAAAGAGTTTATCCTTGATAATCCAAAGGCGTTCGTACATAAATTTCATCTCCTATGAAGGGTAAGAAAAATCCAATCAATCCAAAGATGCTGCTCTGGTGGGTGGCGATCATTTCGCTGGCGGTTTCCGCTGCGCTTTATTTCCTCCTCAAGGAACAGGCACAGTATGATGTTGCGCTCAACCAACGGCGAATGCTGTTCCCGCTCATCGGGATCATTATCGCCGGCATCTGCATCATTGCCGGCACGGCCGGACGCTGGTTCTACCCCAAATAACACCCTCCCCCGGAGACCCCGCGTGAAAGCAGATATCGAATGGGTCGAAAAACTCGAAGGCGGCGTAAAACGCAAAATCCGCATCACCTTTCTCGGCAAAGGTAATATGAAGTGGCAGACCAAACGCTCCGACGAGGACTTCTGGGACTACGACACCCCGCCGACTTCCGATGACTGGAACACTCTCGAAGAAAAGGTGGAAGCCTTCTACAACCGCCGCCGCACCCCCTTCAAGAATCTTGAGCTCGTGCGCCTGCTCAGGAAAAAAGCTGAACAAGAATAATCATGGAATTCCCGATCTCAGGTGAATACATCGAACTGTGCAAGCTGCTCAAGGCCGCCAACCTCGTCATGTCCGGCGGCGAGGGCAAGGAGGTCGTTGCGCAGGGGTTCGTCACCGTCGATGGCCAGCCCGAAACCCGCAAGCGCTGCAAGATCCGCCCCGGCCAGACCGTCGAATTCGCGGGCAACACCATCACGGTTGTCCAGGCAACCTGAAAATGAAAACGATCCGGGCATTCATCGCAGTCGATATTGGCGGCGAGATCCGCGAAAAGCTGGATGGATTGCAACGGAAGTTGAAAAAGACCCATGCGAATATCCGTTGGGTGAAGCCGCAAAACATTCACCTAACGCTCGCCTTCCTCGGCGACATTCCCCTCGAAAAGATCCAACCCTTGAAAACCGCGCTTGATGAAAACATCCATGGGATGGAGCCATTCGAACTGGAAGCCGTAGGCACGGGATATTTCGGCCGGCCAAACCGGCCACGTGTAATCTGGGCGGGCATCGTTGATTGTCCACCGTTGATGGAGTTGCAACGCAGAACGGTTGATGTGCTTCAAACTGCGGAAATTGAATTCGACGACAAGCCGCTCTCACCCCACCTCACACTCGGGCGGGTCAAGACACCGAACCACACCGACTCCCTGCTGGCCAAGCTGGAAAAGTATAAGGACGAGCCGTTGGGCAAAGCCCGCATCGATGCGGCACAGCTGATCCAAAGCGAACTCAACCCCCACGGCGCGGAGTACACCGTGCTCCACCATACGCCATTGCTGTAGATGGGGCGTTGACCTATGCTATTATACGCATTTATGGGGAAGGCTCCTTTGTAGTGTTCTCGAAGCGAAGTGGAGAGAATTCCGAACGCACAGAGACCCTCTCCGCGATGCTTCGAGGGAACTACAAAGGAGCACGAGGGTTCCGTACACGATTTCCGGGAATTTCCACATACGTTGTCAGTTTTGGATTGTCGGGTGCATGGCAACATGGACGGGGGTAGCTCGAAATTCTGTTTCGAGTTCGCGAAAACACCGTACTCCACCAGACATCGCGAAACAGAATTTCGCGCTACGTCAAACACTCCCCGTCAGATCAAGGCTAACGCTGTACTAGTAGATCTGGTATTAATCCCTGCGAATGACGGCGGCGAAGGCGCCGTCGGTGCCGGTTTTCGGGGGGAAGGTTTTCCGGGCCTTGGCTTTGATGAAGCCGGGGTGCTCGCGAACCCAGCGGGCGACGAGGTCTTCGTTCTCCTCGGGTTCGAGGCTGCAGGTGCTGTAGACGATCCGTCCATTTTCCTTGAGCAGTTCCGCGCAGGCGGAGAGCAGGTCGTATTGGATTTCGGTGATGGCTTTGAGACGGTTGGTGTTGACGCGCCAGCGGGCATCGATACGGCGGCGCAGAACGCCGGTATTGAGGCAGGGTACGTCGAGCAAAATGGCGTCGAATTTACGGTCGCCAAGTGCCTTTCCCGGCTTGCGGGCGTCGCCCTGCACGATCTCGACCCAATCGAGGCCGAGGCGACCCATGTTTTCCTTGAGCACGGCGATGCGGTCGTCGTGCAGATCCATGGCGACAAGTTTGCCTTCGCCCTTCAGGCGGGAGGCGATCATGGCGGTTTTTCCACCGGGTGCGGCGCAGGCATCGAGCACGGATTCGCCGGGGAACGGACGGAGCAGATCGATGGGGACGGAGGTGGCGGGATCCTGGACAGTGAACCAGCCTTCGGCATAACCGGGTAGCTTGCGCACGGCGAGGCCGCGCGGCAGGATGTAGAATTTTTCGCGATCGCTGAAGGGGTGCGGCTCCAGCTCGATACCGGCTTCGGAAAATTTGGCGAGGAAGTCGGTTGGCGAAATCACGACCTGCTCGACACGCAGGATGGTTTGGGGCGGCTGGTTGTTCCATTCGGCAAGCTTGCGCGCCTCGATTTCGCCAAACTGGCGCCGCCAGCGCTCAAGCAGGAAGTCGGGGTGCGAGAGGCGTATATCGTCGGGCTGCCGCTTTAGTTCACGGGCGATCTGCTCGGCTTCGCGCTGGGCGCGGCGTAGCACGGCATTGACCATATTGGCATTGCCGTGGCCACCGGGGCGGCCTTTGGCGGCATCAACGGTTTCGTTGATGGCGGCATATTCCTCGACGTTGTCCATAAAGAGCAACTGGTAGAGACCGACATAGAGCACGGCCTTGAAAAAGGGTTCCGGCTCCTTGGGAACCATGCCTTGTTCCAGCCATTGGAGAATATTGCGCTTGCGCACGACGCCATTGACGACCTCCATGATAAAGGCGTTGTCGTGCTCGATCTTTGCCAATTGCCGATCCGGAAAGTGGCGCTCGACCAGCCATTGGCTAATAATCTCCGCGGCGACAAGCCGGCTGTTTTTCTTTTTCATCAAACCCTACCCCACACTCTCTCTTTTTGAAGGGGGCGTACTCTACTGGTTTTCCGTTGTTTGAAAAGCAGAAGCTTCTCTAATACCATTTGCTAAAACATCTTGGTATAAAATCCACGCACACGGTCTGTACGGAGAAATTCAGGGTTGCCGAGGAAATTCCTGGAGGAGCAGGTCGAATTCGAGATGCTTTTCTTCGTTGCGCAAGGCGGTAAACCGAAGCGTTTCCCCCACTGAATGGTTGACGATGATCCGCCATGCATCCTGCTCGTCCTTGACCTGCACCCCGTCGATTTCGAGAATCATGTCGCCAGGCTGCATTCCCGCCTCGGCCGCCGGGGTATCGCGCCAGACCTGCTCAACCGGAGCACCGGCGCCAACTTGCTTGCGATAGTCCGGGGAAATCTTGCCAAACGAAGCACCGACCCAGGGCCATTCATGTTTACCTTTTTCGATCAGTGATTCCGCAATGACCGCAGCCAGATTGGACGGAATGGCAAAGGCAATGCCAACCCCCCGCTCCTGGGCATCGGTCTTAATGGCTGCGTTGATGCCGATCAGGCGACCATCAACGTCAATAAGCGGCCCCCCGCTGTTCCCTTCATTGATCGCCGCATCGGTCTGGATAAAATCCTCATACGGCAGAATCTGAACCCGGCGCCCCTTTTGGCTAACATGTCCGACCGTCACCGAACTCTGCAAACTAAAGGGTGAACCGATGGCAATCGCCACCTCGCCCACACGGACAGAATCAGAATCGCCAAACTCCACAATTGGGCAATCCACACCTTTCGACTTGATTTTCAAGACGGCCAAGTCCGTGGTCTTGTCGTGTCCGATATATTCCGCAGGCAGTTTTGTGCCATCGTTCAAAACCACTTCAATCAGCCGGGAATCGGCACCTTCCAACACATGCCAGCTGGTAATCGCATAACCGCGCTCATCGATGATGACCCCCGATCCCTCACCAGCCAGCTGTTCCGGCACGCGATAGCTAAAGCCGAAAAAATCGCGCCGAATCTTATATTGGATCTTTTCCGTGCGGATCACCACCACCGAGGGCATCACTTTCTCCACCGCATCCGCGATCGCTTCGCTGAATTGCCGGGCCGGGTTGCTTCCCGTGATGGGAAGCTGGCGTGGTGAAAACCCCCGTTCGGCAACATTAACGCTGTTCCGTGGCGCATCCCCCTGCTCCGGGCGGAAAAGCGCCGAAAGGAATGCACTCAGCACCATCAATCCGCAAAAGGAAATCAATATCCACTTCTGCTTCATCGCCCTACTCCACCTCTTCCGTTTCGAACGGCACTTCCTTCAGTTCGCCATCCTTCTTCACCAGTTTTTCAATCTTCTGCTCCACTTCGTTGAGCTTCTTCGTGCAAAGATCGACCAGCTTCGAGCCCTCCTCGAAATGCTTGATCATCTCTTCGAGGCTCAATTCGCCGCCCTCCATCTGCCCGACCAGCTCTTCCAGCCGCGCCAACGACTTTTCAAAATCCACGCTCTTCTTTTCGGCCATAATCAATCTCCCGCAGGAATTCCCCTACTCTTTTTCCACAACATTTGAAACCACTTTCCCATCCGCAAGCTGGGTTGTGATTCTTTCCCCCACATCCACATCCACCGAGGTTCGAACCACCGTTCCATCCGGCTTCCGCGTCAAGCTATAGCCACGCCCAAGCACCGCCAGCGGATTGAGCATCCGCAACTGCGACTGTAGACGAACGAGCGACTGCCGGTCGACCCCGATCTTTCGCTCCATCCGGTGGTGCATTTTCATGCCTAGCTCGTCGACGCGCTGTTGCGTCTGTTGGACACCGAAGCGAAGCCGGCTACCCATCAATGTCTCCAATCCCTGGATTTGCCGCCGATATTGCAGCAACAGGTTTTCCGGCTCGCGGAACACATAGCTGTGCGCCGCGCGGTTGAACCGCAGGCGGAAATCCTGAACCAGCGTCTTGAGGCTTTGCCTCAAGCGCCGTTCATGCAACACGAGTTCATTTTCGAGCGCCGACTTTTCAC
The DNA here is from genome assembly GCA_039715135.1 of Verrucomicrobiota bacterium. Lineage (GTDB taxonomy): Bacteria > Verrucomicrobiota > Kiritimatiellia > Kiritimatiellales > Pontiellaceae > Pontiella. Next base: position 1,015 of record JBDLHZ010000002.1, on the reverse strand, counting down.
GCACCGCCAGCTCCGCCGCCGCCGACGGCGTCGGCGCACGCACGTCCGCCACAAAATCGGCGATGGTGAAATCGATCTCGTGCCCCACCGCCGAAATCACCGGGATTTCAGATTCGGCAATTGCACGGGCAACGACCTCCTCGTTGAAATTCCATAAATCCTCGATACTGCCGCCGCCACGCCCGACAATCATCACATCGATGTCGCCACGTGTATTGAGATAGTCGATCGCCTTGGCAATCCCCTGCTCCGCGCCCGCGCCCTGCACCTTGGCGGGAACCAGAAGTATGCCAAGATTTGGAAACCGGCGTGTCAGCACATTGATGATATCGCGGATTGCCGCACCCGTCGGGGAAGTCACCACAGCGATCTTGCGCGGAAGAACGGGAAGTGGTTTCTTGCGCGATTCATCGAACAGCCCCTCCGCCGCCAGCTTGGCCTTCAGCTTTTCGAACTGCTCCTGCAGGCTGCCCTTGCCCGCCTCCTCCATTTCAGAAGCGATCAACTGGTAGCGCCCATTGGCCTCGTACAGGCTGGGCCGCGCCAGCATCTGCACCTTGAGCCCGTCCTTCGGCTGGAAGACCACGCGGGCGTTGTCGTTGCGGAACATGGCACACGAAACGGCGGCGCTTTCATCCTTCAGCGTAAAGTACCAGTGACCGCTGGAATGGATCGTGACACGCGAAAGCTCGCCCTCCACCCACAGTTCGCCCATGGCGCTCTCCAGCACCATCCGCGCCTTGCGATTGACCTCGGCTACCGAATAGATTTTGCGTTCAGGTTCCATTCCAAAGAGCGCTGAATCTACCAAGTTCTCCCCGACCCGGCAAGGATGGGCTGAAACACCTATCTGGAACAGCGGTTTTCCTAAAGAGGGAATGGTGCCGGAGGTGGGACTCGAACCCACACAGTATCACTACCGCGGGATTTTGAATCCCGTGCGTCTACCAATTTCGCCACTCCGGCGCGGGGTGTGAAAGAGAGGGGAAGATACCAAACGTCCATGGTTTGGCAA
>JBDLHZ010000001.1:0-34314 GCA_039715135.1 Verrucomicrobiota bacterium | reverse complement strand
GGAGAAATGGAGACCGAGGGAAACCTTGGAGTAAAAGACGTCGTCCATTCCCCACTTTTCATCAAGGAAGGCTTGGCCGGCACCGAGGGCAATGCCGACGATGCCGGTATCGACCGGATCGTTGCGGTGTTCGACCGGAACGGTTCTTTCCGGTGGCGGGCCGGCGGGGCCGCCGATGGGGAAGCCCATGTTGAGATAGACGGTGTGGTCGATGGTTTTTTCCATTGGTGTGGCGGTATAGGAGAAATAGCCGTATCCCGCCTTGATCCAGTGTCGGCCAACCATCCGGTTTACGCCGCGTCCCAAGGTGTCGACCGGGTCGAGGCAGAACAGGGAGATGCCACCCAGGATTTTCGATCCCAGTACTTCATTGCCCTGATCTCGGATGCCTATCTCGGTCTGGTAGGCCCATTCCCCATAGACCCATCCCATCAGGGGGGTGACCACCAGATCCTGGATCGAAGGCTTCTCCGCAAAGGCCTCCACGCCATATTCCCAGTAGAAGGTGGACATCAGGAAGGAGTAGACGAAGGAATCCCACTGCCGATAGCCGGATTTGCGCGCCACTTGGTAGAACACTCCGCCGCAATAGGTATGGCCAAGATAGTTGTAGGCCCAGTTGTCGCGGTCCCAAACCGGACCTTTTCGTACATTGTACGCCCACTTGTTGAAGATATCGTTGCTCGGCTCCCAGCCCGTAGCCGACTCCGGCAGCGCGGCCAAAACGCCGACCACGCCGAGACCGTAGAAGAACACCGACTTGGTTTGCGACCAGGCCCGACCGCCATCCTCTCCGTTTTGCGGACTGAACAGGGAGATGCGGTAGGGGGTCTCGTAGATGGCCGGATCGATTTCCAGTGCCGTCCAATATGAATTGGTCTGGGCGGATGCCATGATGGGCAGGGTGCATAGAACAGCACAACCCACCGCCAATCTACGGAAACAGCTTAGACATATCCGCCTCATGGACTCTCCCTGATTATTCTGCTGGAGCAATAATAATAATCTATTGCCCCGGATTTTGCAACATTCGGGAGGCATCAAGCTTGGAGGGAAAAGGCGCTCATGGATCGTCTGTCGAAATGATGCCCAGAATCCCTCGACCGTCTGCCGAAAGACGCCCTGTCTGTACATATTCCTCGATCACATCGAATGCGGTCTGCGCCTCTTCCATGCGTCGGGAGAGGGGGGTGGGATCAACCTTCTCCAGATCTGCCGCATCCATGATTTCAACAAGGTGCCATTCGCCGATCGCATTCTGTCCAATATGGTTCATCAACCGGCCGAGCGTTTTGGCCACGTGGCGCGATTCGTCGTCGGGCAGGCGGGCAAGCAGTTCGTCGCAGAAATAGATGTAGCAGACCGGCGGGCGGCCATACTCCAGCGAGCAACCATGCAGTTCGAGCCAGCCGAAACGGTCATCCATATCGTCGGTAGACAATTCCTGTTGTTCCAGCAACAACGAGAGGAATGCGCTTTCGCCCGCCTCCTCGCAAATATCCGCGCGGCAGCAGCAGGCGGTGCACATGCCGCAGGTTTCACTGAACAGTTCCGTCATGAGTTGCTGAATGGAGGTTTCCAGCTCGGCGTACGGTTTCAGGATGTCGTTGATCAAATGCATAGCCAGAGAAGATATATCGACTGCCGTCTTGAGGCAAACCATCAGCTCGGCCAAGTTCGGGATTGCATTTGGTCGGGAAACTCCGGTCCTCTTTTTGAAATACATGCATAAAACATCTTGCGGATTCGCATTGGGTTGCGTATAAAGTATCAGATTAATCATTAAAACCGCAATCATTGCTAAGCAGGGCAAGGTGTGTGTGCGCTGAGGTTCGGATGTATTTCATCAAATATGGGAGGACGATGTGAAGCGACTATTCAAAAAAAGCCAGAAAATCGTCAAGGGAATGCCGAGTGCGGTGCTGCTGAGCATTGCGATCCATGCTGCACTGTTCTTTCTTGCCGGAATGCTGGTGGTCTTCACGGTTGTGAAGAAAAGGGAGATCGAGTTCGAGCCGCCGAAGGCGGTGGAGCGTCCGAAGATGAAGCTCAAGAAGCCGAAGGTAAAGATTAGGAAAAGCTCCAGACCCAAGCCGGCCAACCGCATTGTCACCAAAATGAACCCCGCCAACATGCCTAATATCCAGCTTCCGGAAATGTCTGGCATGGGGGGCAACGGGCTTGGCGAGGGCTTTGGCGGGGGCTTTGATATGATGCCCGATCTCGGCGATGTGGGCGTCTTCGGTAGCGGGCAGTCCATCGGCAACGATTTCGTAGGCACCTTCTATGATTTTCAGCGTGATCGCAGCGGCCGGGACATTCCGGTATCCCCGGAGGCTTTTCTGCAAAAGCTGGTGAAATTTGTGGGTTCCGGATGGCAAGCATCGAAACTTGGGCGCTACTATCAATCACCTACAAAACTTTATTCCACTTGTTTCATGGTGCCGCCGATTCGATCAACGGTCGCCCCGGCTGCGTTCGGCGAACCCGACACGGGCGGCTATTGCTGGATGGTGCACTACAAGGGGCAGCTGGTGCATAAGGATGGTCTCAAGTTCCGTTTTTGGGGCCAGGGGGACGATATTCTTGTGGTCCGGGTGGGAGGAAAGATCGTGCTCATTGCCAATTGGTCCGGGCAATGGAATCAAACGGCCGAGGAATACTTCATGCAAATATGGAGCCCTAGTTCGGCGGATTCCCGCAAGTACTACATGGGCAACAACAGATCCGTGGTTGGCGATTGGATCACGCTCGAACCGGGTGTCCCGTTCGACATGGAAGTCATGATCGGGGAATTGGGTGGCGGATCCTACTGCTCCATGCTTGCCGTCGAGGTTGAAGGGGTGGAATACGAAAAAGGCCCGCAGGGGAACCCCATCCTGCCCATGTTCAAGACGGCGGAGCCGACACACGACTTGATCGACGTTATCTACAAGGATCTCGTTCCCGGCGAGATCTGCGTCACCAACGGCCCGGTCTTTTGCGACTATGATACGTCGGGTTGGAAAGAGACCGGGAAAGTCGATGTCGAACCATTCGAACCGGTCGTTTCTGTCGAGAAAGAACCCCGGACGTGGACCCGGACGGACGGGAAGACGATGGAGGCCGAGTTGGTAACCGTGATTGGCCAGAAGGCGGTGCTGAAGAGTGGGGACGGACGACAACGGAAGATCCCCCTGCTCCAGCTTTCCGACGAGGACCGGGAAATCATCGAGCTCGCCCGACCACCGAAGTTCAACATGGATTTTTCCAAGAAAAGCGAGCAGTTCATCGGTAAGATGAGTCCGTTCAACCAGCAGCCTCCACCGAAGGTTCTTGACTATGTGTTCAGCGCCAAGCTCAAGCAGACCTCGGCAGGTCGCTACAACCACGAACTGCACGTCGAGTTCTTTGCGATCGGTGCCGAGATTACCGGCGATCGGTATGTTTTGCTCGACCGGCAGGAAAGCCGTTTTATACCCACTAAGAAAAACGAACGATCCCATGTGTTCTCGGGCAAACCCGTGCGGTTCACCTCGTATGATCTGGATGACATTACCAGGGGCCTGAAATATGCCGGCTTTTTGATCGTGGTCACCGATTCAAGGGGGGTGGTCATCGATCATAGAACAGCGAACGAATGGCTGTTCGAAAACCTTGGGAACCTGCGGCGGCTTTCGGTTGGCAACTACATGGACAAAGCCTGTACCCGTGTGTTCCCGACGCGTCCGAAAACGAACCTGTACTAAAACGGGTGGCGGTCGTTTCATGATAGGAGGCCTATCGGGTTTATCCAACGAAGGAGGGTTTTTCAATGAACAGGAAAAAGAGATGTTTCAGCACTGTTTTCGCGTGTGCGCTTATGCTTCCCGGAGTTCTTTGCGCGGCGACGAACTCTGCGCCGAACTTCATTGTCATCATGGCCGACGATCTTGGCTATGCCGATGTGGGGTTCAATGGGTGCAAGGATATCCCGACGCCGAACATCGACACGATTGCCAGCGATGGTGTGCAGTTCACCAGTGGCTATACAACCTATTCCGTCTGCGGGCCGAGCCGCGCCGGCTTCCTGACGGGGCGCTACGAGCAACGCTTCGGTTTCGAGCGCAATCCGCAATACAAACCGAACGACCCGAACATGGGCCTTCCCTTAAGCGAGAGCACACTGGCCAACGTGCTGAAAAAAGTCGGGTATACCTCCGGCGTGGTCGGCAAGTGGCACCTCGGTGCGCACGAAACCCTGCACCCGCTGAATCGCGGTTTCGACTTTTTCTTCGGGCACCTTGGCGGTGGACACCACTATTTCCCGGAGCTTTTGACCATCAAAGACAGCTATGGTGCAATAGACGAGGGAGAAAGCTACAGGACGTGGATCCTGCGCAACCGCGAGCCGGTGCAGACCACCAAATACCTGACCGACGAATTCTCTGATGAAGCGGTTGGCTTTGTGGAACGGAACAAGGACAAGCCATTCTTCCTCTTCCTCTCCTACAATGCCCCGCACACTCCGCTTCAGGCCACCGAAAAATATCTGGATCGTTTTTCGGATATTAAGAACAAGAAGCGCCGCACCTATGCCGCGATGGTCAGCGCGGTGGACGATGGTGTTGGGTGCGTGCTCGACAAGCTGAAGGAACTGAAGCTGGAAGAGAACACGCTGGTCTTTTTCCTTTCCGACAATGGCGGCCCCGAGAACAAGAACGCGTCGGACAACGGTCCTTTGCGTGGCCAGAAGTCCGATGTGTGGGAAGGCGGGTTTCGCGTGCCGTTTGCTGTAAAGTGGCCCGGACGGCTTCCCTCCGGAATCACATGCGACCACCCGGTCAGCGCATTGGATATTTTTGCAACCGCCACCGCCTTGGCCAAGGCTCCGACCGATCCCGAACGACCGCTTGATGGCGTCAACCTGGTTCCATACCTGGCCGGCGAAAAAACCGGCGCGCCGCATGAGGCCATCTATCTGCGCAAGTTCGACCAGCAACGCTATGCGGTGCGGCACGGGGATTATAAACTGGTGCTTCCCGGCGACGGCAAAAAACCCGTCCTTTTTAATCTGGAGCAGGATATTGGGGAAACGAAGAATATCCATCAGTCCGCTCCGGAAAAGGCGGCCGAGCTGGAAGCGCTGCGCAAGCAATGGAATTCTGAATTGATCGAACCCCGCTTCCTCGGCCTGAGGCAGAGAAAGAAGCAGAAGTGAATATCAAATATCCAACAAGGAGCCGTAGAATGTTGAAGTCGAAAATAACACTGTTACTGGTCATCACGGTTGTTGCCGCGGGATTTATGCGAGCCGAGGCAAAAAACAAACCCAATGTGGTGCTGATCGTCTGCGACGACCTCAACGACTACATCACCGGCATTCCCGGCCAGACGGGGCATCCGCAGGCCCAAACGCCGAATGTTGAAAAGCTGGCCAAGTCCGGCGTGGCCTTCCGCCGCGCCTACAGCAACAACCCCGTCTGCGCGCCGTCGCGTTCGAGCTTCCTGACCGGCATCTACCCGCACACCTCGAAAAACCTCTTCTGGAACAAGTGGTTCTGGAACCCGGTCCTCAAGAACTCCAAGACCATCATGGAGCACTTTGCCGACAACGGCTACCATGTGGCCGGCACCGGCAAGCTGATGCACCATTTCAAGAAGGAGGTTTGGCAAGAATTCAAGCACAAGGCCGACTATGGTCCCTTTGTCTACGACGGCAAGAACAAGATCGCCCACCCGTCCGTTCCGAAGCCTTTTGGCGACATTGGTTCCGTGGACGGTTCCTTCGGCTCGCTGGCCGACGTGCCGTTCGCGGACGACGGCAATCCCGAAAGCGGGTGGATCTATGGCGGATGGAGCAAGAAGGTCAAGCCATTGAAATACAGGAGTGCCGAGGATCGGGATCCGACCCCGGACGAGCGCAACGCCGCATGGGCCGCAAAGCGCATCGGGCAATTCGCGGAGCAAAAGGACGGAAAACCGTTTTTCCTCGCCGTCGGTTTCATCCGTCCGCACACGCCGCTCCACGTGCCGCAGAAATATTTCGACATGTTCCCGCTCAAGGGTGTCGAGCTTCCCGTCATCAAGGCCAACGATGCCTCCGACACTTGCTTTGCGGATCTGCTCGACAAGGATTCAAAAGGGCTGAGATATTTCCGTCTGCTCAAGGAATCGTACCCGGACACGGAATCCGGCATCAAGGCCTTCACCCAGGCCTATCTCGCCAGCGTCGCGGCGGTGGATGAATGTATCGGCCAGGTGGTCGATGCCGTCGACAACAGTCCGTTCAAGGACAACACGATCATTCTAATGACAAGCGATCACGGTTGGCAGATGGGACAAAAGGACTTCCTTTTCAAAAACTCGCCGTGGGAAGAGAGCACCCGCGTACCTTTCATTGTCCGCGCCCCCGGCGTAGCCAAGCCCGGCGCGGTTGCCGAGCACCCGGTTTCGCTGATCGACCTCTATCCCACGCTGGTCGACCTCTGCGGGCTGGAAAGCGACACCCGCAAAAACGACAAAGGCGCTCCGCTCGACGGCCATAGCGTCCGTCCGTTCCTGGAAAACCCGGAGGGCGGGAAATGGGATGGCCCCGAGGGGGCGTTGACCATGGTCTATGCGGGCGAAAAAACGGGCATGGACGCCACCCGGCAGCATTGGTCGGTCCGTACCCGGCGCTGGCGCTATATCCGCTACAACAACGGGATGGAAGAACTGTACGATCACGACAACGATCCGCACGAATGGACCAACCTCGCCGATAAACCGGAGTTTGCGGAGCAGAAACAGAGCCTTTACCGGCAGCTTCTGAAACAGACCGAACTAGAGATATAAGCCATGAAGATAGCGATTCCTCTTTCAATGATTGTCTGCACGCCTTCGTGCTATTCCATGCTGACCGGTCACCAGCGACCGCGTGCCACGTCCATCTGGATGGACATCCGTGGTGAACCTCGATCCCGCCGAGCTGTATAATCTGGCGAACGATCCCGGCGAACAGAAAAACAGCATTAAACAGCATCCGGAAAGGGCCGAGGCGATGGCGAAGGAGCTCAAGTCTCTTGCAAAGGGAGAGGGGATACGGAAATGAATACATTTGCCAAGGCACTGTTTGCAGTCGTCCTTTGCGCTTCGGCACGGGCGGAAAACCCCAATCTGGTGGTCATCATGGCGGACGATCTGGGCTATGCCGACGTGGGCTTCAATGGGTGTCGCGATATCCCCACGCCCAACATTGATTCGATCGCCGCCAACGGCGTCAAGTTTACCAGTGCCTACACGACCTTTTCCGTCTGCGCTCCCAGCCGCGCCGGTTTCATTACCGGCCGCTATCCGCAACGCTTCGGCTTCGAGCGCAACCCGTATTACGGAAAAACGCCCTCCGAAGAGTGTGGATTGGCTTTGGCCGAAACCACGCTCGCCGACTCGCTCGGCAAGACGGGTTACAAGTCGGCTTTGATCGGGAAGTGGCATCTCGGCGCCCACAAGGTTCATCATCCGCTGAACCGGGGATTCACCGAATGCTACAATACCCCGGGCAAATATTTTGCCAACACGTATCGCGTCAATATCCATCATGGCAAGCCGGCGGGAACGTGCGATAAGTACCGGACCGATGCGTGCAGCGACGAGGCGGTCGATTTCATCGAACGCCATGAAAACGAACCCTTTTTCCTTTTCCTCTCCTACGATGCTCCGCACACGCCGATGCAGGCGACGGAAAAATATCTCGCTCGTTTTCCAGACATTAAAAACAAGAAGCGCAGAACCTATGCGGCCATGGTCAGTGCGGTGGATGACGGTGTCGGGCGGGTGCTCGGCAAACTCCGCGAATTGAAGCTGGAAGAAAACACGCTGGTTTTTTTCTTTTCGGACAACGGCGGTCCCGAGCGCAAAAACGCATCGAACAACGATCCGCTGCGCGGAAGCAAAAGTGATGTGACCGAAGGCGGTTTCCGCGTGCCGTTCGCTTTTCAGTGGAAGGGGACGCTTCAGCCCGGCGTCTACGACCCCCCGATCTCCTCCATGGATATCTTCGGCACCATGTCGGCACTCACCGGCTCCCCGACGGATCCGGAACGGCCGCTTGATGGCGTGAACCTCATGCCGTATCTGCTCGGAAAAAACACGGCACCTCCACACGAAGCCATCTACCTCCGGAAAAGGGACCAGGGCTGGTATGCCGTGCGCAAGGGCGACTTTAAACTGCTGATCAAGGAAAAGAGCGAACTCTACAATCTCGCGGATGACATCGGGGAAACCACGGATCTTTCCAGCCGCTACCCCGGAAAAAAGGAAGAAATAGAAGTTCTTCGGAAGGAGTGGGACGCCCAGCTTATTGATCCGGTTTTCAAAGGACACTACTTTCCGGTCAAGGCTGTGAAATGGTAGCCTGACCGCATGCCGCGCACGGTTGAATTTCCATCACAATCAACAAACGCCCATATTATGAAAAAACGCATCCTCTTTCTTCTTCTGGTTTTCTCGACTTTTTCGGCTCTTGCCGAGGGGGGTGCTTCAAGGAAGTGGCGGGATCCGGAGGTCTTTCGGATCAACAAGGAACCGGCGCATGCTGAGTTTATCCTCTGCCCGGGCCGTGCAGAGGCCGTCAAACCGCTGGATCTTTCCAACCCCTGGGGCAGCAGTTCCTACCAAAGCCTGAACGGGGAGTGGGACTTCAACTGGTATCCACGGGTCGATGAGGTTCCCGAAGACTGGTTCAAACCCGGTACCGCCGTTTCGGAATGGGGGAGTATTCCCGTGCCGGGAAGCTGGCAGACCCATGGCTATGACCGACTGTATTATCTGAACACCATGCTGCCTTTCTTCTATGACTTTGACTCGAACAACCAGGGATTGCGGGAGGAATTTAAGCATGGGAACCCCGTAAACAATGAGAAGGTGGTCGCCGGCCATGTGCCTGCGAATGCCAATCCGGCTGGCTGCTACCGCAAGTGGATCAATATCCCGGCCGGTCGGCTGAAAGAGCGCGTTATCCTGCGTATCGGAGCGGTCGAGGCCGGTGTGGCCGTCTTTGTGAACGGCAAGGAGGCAGGCTACAGCCAGGATAGCCTGACACCCGCCGAGTTTAACATTACCCCCCATCTGAAGGCAGGGGAAAACCTGCTGGCGCTGCAGGTTTATCGCTGGACCGATGGCAGCTATCTCGAGATGCAGGATATGGTTCGCTTCGCGGGGATCTATCGTGACGTCTTTCTTCGCTTTGAACCACTGCAGCGAATCCGCGACATTTCCTTCATCGGAACCCCCTTGAAGGAATCGGAAAATTTCGCGCCTTTGCGCGATATGAAAGCAGTCATGGCCGTTTACGACGTGGATGTTGAAAACGACTCGCCCGAGACTTTAAAAGGAGCAACGGTTGATCTTGAACTGATTGACAATGACAGCCGCAAAACCGTCCATATCTGGAGCGCGGAACTTCCGGAAGTGCCGACGGGACAGGAACAAACAGTTGAGGGCACGCTGACACTGAAGGATTTAAAGTTTTGGAGCCCGGATCAACCAAACCTGTATACATTGCTGGCTTCGCTGAAAGATGCCGGCGGCAAGGTTCTGCAGGTGGTTCGGCTGGACACCGGCTTCCGCCGTTTCGAAGACCGTCAGGGCAATCTCTATCTGAACGGGAAGCGTTTTTTCATCAAGGGCGTCAACCGCCACGACCACCATCCCAAACTCGGTCGCCAGGTCACGCTGGAGTCGATGATCCGCGACTTGGAGTTGATGAAACAGAACAACATCAACACGGTGCGCACTTCGCACTACCCGAACGACGAACGCTGGTATTATCTGTGCAATCGCTATGGCATGGCTCTGATTGACGAGGCCAATGTGGAGTCGCACGGCGTCTCGAAGATCATTCCCCAGAACCATCCGCAATGGATTCCGCAGGCCGTCGACCGGGTGGTCAACATGGTTGAGCGCGACAAGAACCATCCGGCAATATTGATCTGGTCGCTGGGCAACGAACAGGGTTTCGGTTGGAACAAAACCTTCGACGGGCAATACAACGCAGTCAGGGAAATCGATCCGACTCGTCTGATCATGTGTGATCGGGGCAACAAGAATCCGAAGCGGAATTTGTGGGATCTGAAAATCCTCCGGACAGACCGGCCTGATACGGTTACTCCCATGTACGGGGCATTGAGGCACATGGCCGAACATGTGAAACATGCCGAGGATCTGCGCCCGTTCTTCATGTGCGAATACCGCCATGCCATGGGCAATGCCGTCGGGGCGCTGAAGGAGGTCTGGGACTATATTTACGAGCATGAAAACGACCGGTTGAACGGCGGCTGCATCTGGGATTGGGTCGATCAGGGCGTCGAGGCAACGGACAATAACGGAACTGTCTATTACCAGTATGGCGGCGATTGGGGTGACCGGGATCAGAATCGCGGAAACTTCAGCATGAACGGGCTGGTACTCCCGAACCGCGAATGGACCCCGAAGCTGGCGGAGGTGAAAAAATGCTATGAGCCGTTCCTTACCAAGGGAGTCTCCTTGGCGGACGGGATGTTTGAAGTGCACAACCGTCTCAACCAGACCGGTCTGGAGGCGTTTTCCGTTGTTTGGGAATTGCGGGAAAACGGCATGGTTGTCCAGTCTGGCAAACTCGCAACGCTGCAGACTCTCCCTGAAGAAAAAACAACCTTCGCGGTTCCCGTTGATCGCAGCAAACTCGACAGTTCCAAAGAGTATTTCCTGCGGATCGTGTACAAGCTGACCAACGATACCGGTTGGGCCAAGGCCGGGCACGAAGTTACCTCCTCTGAGTTCAAGCTGGCTGGCTGCTTCGAAGAACCTGTTTTGACCGCGCAGTCTGCACCGGAACTTTCCGAAAACGGGGAAACCATTACGGTAACCGCCAAGAACGGGCTGGTTTGCGTTTTCGATAAAGCAAGCGGCACGCTGGCCTCTCTCATGGTCAAGAGAGCCGAACTGCTGGCCGACCCCGCAAAGCGCCGCGACCGAAGCTTCGACCATGACCAGGCGACGATCGATAACCTTCAGCATTCAAACAAGAAAAACAAAATGAAATTCTCCCGCTGGCGGCTGGGAAAACTGGAGAAGACGGCATCCCCATCCGTTGCCGTTGAAGAAAATCCGGATCATGCTTCAGTGATTATCAAAACCGCCTACCGCTCTCCGAAGGAGGTCGGATTTGATGAAGTCCAGACCTGGAACATCTACGGATCCGGGCAGGTTGAAGTGGTTGAATCCGTCGAACCGGCGGGCGGATTGCCCGAGAATGTCTGGATTCCGAGAATGGGCCTGCGCTTTCAGCTCTCCGGCGATTTGAATCAGGTGGCCTACTATGGTCTCGGCCCGCATGGAAACTATCCGGATCGTTCACATGCTGCATGGACCGCCATTCACGAGGCGAAGGTGCAGGATCACTTCATCCCCTACGGAAAGCCGCAGGATCACGGCAACCGCGAGGCCGTGCGCTGGCTTGAGCTGTCCGATGCCGAGGGGAACGGGTTGAAAATCCTGGCCACCGAACCCTTGTCGATGAGTGTGCTGCCCTATACGCAGGAAGAACTCCGGTCTGCGCGGCATACGGTCGATTTGCCGGAATCGTCCGTGACGGAACTTCGCGTTGCCTCCAGGGTCTCCGGGGTTGGGAATGGCTCCTGCGGACCGGCCACGATGAAGGAATATCAAGCCTTGTCTGCGCCGGTTGAATACCGATTTGTTCTGATTCCGTTTTCCAGTGCCGGAACGCAAAAGGACAAGATTAGCAGTGAAGAGGTGGAACAAAATCCGCGGGATTCGTGATCAGAAAAACCCTGAGGAGAGTGGATCGCGAATTGCGCTAATCGCGCGAGCGGGCAAGTGAAATTGATTATGAAAAATATAGGAACAGAATTCGTCAGATTAGCGGAATCCGCGATCCAAAAGATTCCTTTTGCGGTGGCGATCTCCTTTCTTGGACTTTGCTCAATGACCCATGCGGCCGGATCGGAAATCGTGCCCGGCGCGGCATGGCATGATGAAGGCGGGGCGCTCATTCAGGCTCATGGCGGCGGGGTGCTGAAGCATGGTGACACCTGGTATTGGTACGGCGAGGACAAGCGAAATGGCTATTTTCCCGCCCCTGGGGTTTCCTGCTATTCCTCCAGGGATCTCGTGAACTGGAAAAACGAAGGGCTTGCCTGCTCCAACTGGGTTCAGAACGGCGAATCCATCGTGCCGAATACGCCTGCAACATATCGATCCGTGGGGGAGAGCGGGCACGTTGAGCGCCCCAAGGTCATCTACAACGACCGTACGGGAATGTTCGTCATGTGGATGCATCTGGAATATTTCGTTAAAGGTGTGGATGTGATCTACCCGTTTTCCAGCGCCGGCGTGGCGGTCAGTGAATCACCGACGGGGCCGTTTCGGTTTGTCGACTGTTTTCGCCCGATTCCGGCGGAATTGCACCTTCAATATTCGGGAAGGCGCGGGGCGGAGCAGTCCGAACGCGGTTCCACCTTTCGCGACATGACCCTGTTCAAGAACGACGACGGGAAGGCCTATGTCGTCTATGCGGCGGAAAGCAACTACACCATGCACATCGCACAACTGACGGACGACTATTGCGGCGTGCGAAAACCCGTGGCCGACAAGACATGGAACCGCATCCTTATCGACGAACACCGCGAGGCACCCGCCATGTTCAAGCATTCCGGCAAGTACTATCTGATCACTTCGGGATGCAGCGGCTGGATGCCGAACGCGGCGCGCCTGTCGGCGGCGGAAACAATCCTCGGTCCCTACGCCAACATGGGGAACCCATGCCGAGGTGCGGAGGCGGACACGACCTTCGGCAGCCAAGGCACATTCATCCTGCCCATTGATCCGGAAAGAGGAAGTTTCATTTTCATGGCCGACCGGTGGCAGCCCGGAAAGATCGGGGAATCAACCTATGTATGGCTTCCGTTTACGGTCGAGGATGACGAAGAACCCATGATAGAATGGATGGATTTCTGGAACCTTTCATTTTTCGAAAAACATGGGAATGCGAACTGATCAATAGGGTTTTGCGATGAGATGTCTTAAGGAATTGCTTGCAATGCTTTTGCTGATTCCCTGCATGGGGATAGGCGAAAGCCTGCTGCCGGATTATCAACTCCAGCAGGAAGAGCCTTCGCCTTCGGACTTTTCCAAGGGCGCGTGGTCGGTTGTTGTCATTCCCGACACCCAGAATTATGTCTATCCCCCGAAGCTGGAGCGCAGGTATTATGACATTCTCGATGGAATGATGCAGTGGATCGCCGCAAACAAGGACGTTCGCAACATTGAAGCGGTTGTGCATGTGGGCGACATGACCAACAACAATACGCAGAAGGAATGGAAGATCATTCGCTCGTGCTACAGCCACCTCGACGGCAAGGTCGCCTATGTGGTGTGCGAAGGGAACCATGACCGGAACAAGAAGAAGAAAAGGAGGCCGGGCCGGGCAACGAGGATGAACGAGGTGTTCAAGATCGACCAAAACCCGCTGAACCGGAAGATATTCGGGGGGTCGTTTGAAGCGGGCCAGTTGCAAAACGCCTATTATACCTTCACCCAAAACGGGCAGGAATTCCTGATGCTGGCCCTTGAGTACATGACCCGCGAGGATGTCGTCGACTGGGCGGTGGATGTAATCAAGAAGCATCCCGAGCATCGGGTTTTCATCACGGTTCATGAATACATGAGCGAGCTCAGCCGCCTCGACAGTGCCGATGGACATCCTGTCCCGCATTCCAAGCGGGAGGAACACAAGCAGGTATATGATCTTGTGATGGAAAACCCCAACGTCGAATTTGTCGTTTGCGGCCACCATGCGGCTTTGGTGCTGATTGAAAAGCTGTCTCCGGAAGAACAGGAGAAAGCCCGGGCACGCAATGTCGGCAAGAATCATCCGGGATATGACCGCTATGCGCTTGATCGGGATATCGCCACGGGACACCGCACCGACATCCGCGAAAATGGATTGGCCGTCCATCAGATCCTGTTCAATGCGCAGTGGATTCCAAATGGCGGCGACGGGTGGATGCTGCTACTCGAATTCCAGCCGGACAACAAGACGGTCGAGGTCAAAACCTTTTCACCGTATCTGGAAAAATGGCGCACCGGCCCCGAGTTCCGTTATACATTGAACCGGTCGTTTGGAGGGAATCATCGTGACACCCAATAGTATTTTCAGCCTGTTCGGGGTTCCGGCCTTCCTGTTTCTTGCATGGCTTTGTTCCGCAAACCGCAAGTGCATCAACTGGCGTCTGCTCGGATGGGGCATGGCCATGCAATTGGCACTGGGCTGCTTTATTTTCAATGTGCCGGCCGGTCGCCGTTTCTTTGCCGGGGTCTTTGCCAACGGAACGACCCTCGGCCTCGAATAGGAGAGCTTTCATGAAATCGAAAAAAGAGATCGTTGAAAACTGGCTTCCGAGATACACGGACACATCGCTGGAGCAATTCGGGGAATATATCCTGCTGACAAACTTCCCGGGCTACATCGAAATGTTTTCGGATCGGTTCGACGTCCGGATTCATGGGGAAGACAAGCCGATGCAGTCGGCCACCGCCAACAACATCACCATCATCAACTTCGGCATGGGCAGCGCCATGGCGGCCACGATCATGGATCTGCTCAGCGCGATCAAGCCGAAGGCGGTCTTGTTCCTCGGCAAATGCGGCGCATTGAAAAAGAAGATCAAGCTGGGGAATATCATCAAAGGAATTGCCTGTTCGCTCTTGCTGCTGGGCACGGCGGTCGCCCAGCCAAAACCCAATGTAGTCCTGATCGTCTGCGACGACCTCAACGACTACATTACCGGCATCCCCGGTCAGGCGGGGCATCCGCAGGCCAAGACACCGCATGTCGAGCGGCTTGCCCGCTCCGGCGTGGCCTTTCGCCGTGCCTATTGCAACTCGCCTATCTGCGCGCCGTCGCGCTCCAGCTTCCTGACCGGAATCCATCCGCGTACCTCCGGCAATTTTGGTTTCAGGGAGTGGTACAAGAACCCGGTTCTGCGGAACTCGAAAACAGTGATGGAACATTTTCGCGACAACGGCTACCACGTGGCCGGTTCCGGCAAGCTCATGCACCACGCAAAGCAGGATGAATGGAGCGAATTCGCGCATGGAACGGACTATGGCCCGGTGGCCCATGACGGCGAGAAGAAGGTGCCCAACCCGGCGGTTCCCGAACTCTACACCTCCAAGATCGGTTTTCTCGACGGCTCGTTTGGATCGCTGGCCGATGTTCCGTTCGGCGGCAAGGGGAAGGGCGGCTGGGCCTACGGAACGTGGGGCAAGAAGATAAAGCCCTTCCGCTACAAGAGCGAAACGGATCGCGATCCCACCCCCGATGAACGCAATGCCAGATGGGCGGCGGGCAAACTGGAAGCCTTTGCCAATAAGAAGGGGGACAAGCCCTTTTTCCTGGCGGTCGGCTTCGTCCGCCCGCACACGCCGCTGCACGCTCCCCAGAAATATTTTGACCAGTATCCGCTGGAGGATCTCCAGCTGCCGCTCATCAAGGAAAACGATGCGGCGGACTGTCACCTGCTGGAAAACTCCTCCACAAACTCGAAGGGCTTCAAGGCCTTCCGGACGCTGGGGGAGGCGTATCCGGGCGAGGAGGGGCTGAAGAAATACACCCAGGCCTACCTGGCCTGCGTCGCCTCCGTCGATGACTGCGTCGGGCAGGTGGTCGATGCCGTCGACAACAGCCCCTTCCGAGACAACACGATCATTGTCCTGACCAGCGACCACGGTATGAACCTGGGCGAAAAGGATTTCCTATTCAAGAACTCGCCGTGGGAGGAGAGCACCCGCGTGCCGCTGGTCATTCGCATCCCCGGCATGGCCAAGGCCGGCGGCATTGCCGAGCATCCCGTTTCCCTCGTCGACCTCTACCCAACCCTCGCCGACCTCTGCGGCCTCGAAGGCGACACCCGCAAGAACGAAAAGGGAGCAAGGCTTGATGGCCACAGCCTACGGCCATTCCTGGAAGATCCGGAATCGGATAAATGGAAAGGCCCCAATGCCGCCGTGACCGTGGTGGGCAAGGACCACTGGAGCGTACGCACCAGGCGCTGGCGCTACATCCGCTACAAGAACGGCGCCGAAGAGCTGTACGACCATGACGACGATCCAAACGAATGGACCAACCTTGCCGGCAATCCCGACTTCGCGGAGCAAAAGCAGACCCTCCATCGGCAAAATCGTCAACGCCGGTAGTAAATGGGTGTCATACCAAATTAATCTGAATAGAATTATAACCACGAAATACACCAAATACACGAAAGTGGGTAAACACCGGCATTCTCTTTTCGTGTGATTCGTGTATTTCGTGGTTCACCCAATACGAATTAAGTTAACTCCGTATCAGATAGTTGATTTTTGGCGCAAGGTATGGTAGCTGTATAGGCCAACAAGGGAAGGGGCAATGGGCTTGTGAAACGAACCCGCATTCACCCTTGATCCTTTTTCTTCTAGCTACGCAAGGCCAGCTGTTTCTGGCGGTATTCATTGGGCGTGCCGCCCGTCGATTTGACGAAGAAGTGGTTCATGTATTGGGCCGATGAAAAGCCGAGGTCGGTGGCGATCTGCCCGACGTTGCGGTCGGTGTTCAGCAACATGTCCTTGACGCGTTCGACCCTTCGCTTGCTGATCTCTTCCTGGATGCTGCGGCTCATGGATTTTTGGAAAGCCCATTGCAGGGTGCGCAATGGCATGCCGAGCACTTTGGTGATTTCGGTGACGCTCACATGCCGGTGGCTGTTTTCCTGGATATAGGTAAGCGCCTTGGCTACCCGGAGGTCCGCCACGGCAACCGTGTCCGAACTTTTGCGCACAACCAAGCCCTTTGGCGGCACCAGGGTCAGTGGCTCCTCCAGGGGCTGGCCTTGCATGAGCCGGTCCAGCTGGGCCGCGGCCTCGTAGCCGACTCCCTCCCAGTTTAGGTCAATGCTGCTCAACGGAACTTCCGTGTAGGGGCAGACCACGGGATCGTTGTTGGTGCCGATCAGTGCCACCTGCTCCGGCACGGAGATGCCAAGCTGGCTGCAGGCGCGCATCAACATGGCGGCGCCCTCATCCTCGATGGCATAGACGGCGACCGGTTTCGGCGATTCGGTCAGCCACTCCTGAATGGTTTCGCGGGCAGGGCCGCTTGGACTGAAGGATCCCTTGTGCGAATCGGTCTGCGGGAAGTGCCAGCTCTCCGCAGTGTATCCCCGTTCCCCGAGGGTTTCGCAGAACCCCTTGCGGCGCTCGTCGACGTACCAGTGCGTCTGGGTGCTGTAGACGGCAAACTGCGTAAAGCCCCGCCCCATGAACTCGGCGGCGGCCAACCGTCCGGTTTGCACGCTGTCGGGATAGACGCGGGGGATGTCCAGCGAGCTGTAGTGGCTCAGGTCGATGGCTGGGATATTGGATTGTTGCACGAGGCGCGACCGGCGCTGGTCGTTGGGGCCAAGCATGACGATTTGTCCATCGGCTTCGGGAATTTCCAGCGCCTCCGGTTGGTGCGGGCTGGCCAGGACATCCCACTTTTGATCTTTCGCGTATTCCAAAACGCCTTGATGAATCCGAATGTCGTACCATTTCAACGAAAGAACAATCAGTTTTCTGTGGGAATCAGGCATCGTATCTCCATAGCTATATTGCGTAATATACCCTCATCAATGTCAAATTATGCAATCCAAGGCAAGGATTTTATTGCATGAAATCATTATTAGCTCATACCGATTGCGGATTCAGGCATTTTAAATTAATAAAACACGCTATTATTTTGACTTTTAGCTTGTCAATGAACCCATCTTCGAGCACTATCACAGGCATGTTTAGTTCATCCAGGTTCCAAATGGGTAGGATTGCAACCCGGCTATCGGTTGTGTCGGCGGCTTTATGTTTGTCGGTTCACGTCCTTTTCGCAACCGACATTACCTACAGGATCGGGAAGGCCAGCGGCGTTTCGGTGCAAACTGCCGAAGGCCGCCATATCCTGCAGGGCAAAGGAGGGTTCAAGCTGGTACTGGTGCCTGCGGAAGGCGACGTGTGGAACATGGAGAACGTTAGCGTGCTTGGCCTTATGCTCAAAAACATCGGCAAGACGGAACTGGTTCTGGATCTAATGCTGGGCAATGACGGCGCGACCGGCTGGTCCAAGTCGGCACTGGGCCGCACGATCGTGAAGGCTGGCGAGGAACTGCCTTTGGGCATGGCGCTTTGCCGCTCGGCCGACTATGGCAAGACGGACCCGGCCTATTTGAGAATGTCCGGCAAGCCCAACGGCAGCTTCAGGCATTGGCACACGATCGATCCGGGCAAGGTGAAAAACCTTGTCATTACATGTACCCGGAAAGGGGAGCATGCTTTTGAGCTGGCGCAAATGTTCCCCCTGCAAAAAATGGATGGGATCCATATGGGCGATTTTCCGTTTATGGATAAATACGGGCAGTACATCCATAAAACGTGGCCGGGCAAGGTTTGTTTCGACCAGGATCTCATCGACGGCATTGCCATCGAAAGGAAGCTGGAGGAGCAGCTTGGCACGCCGACCGGTTTCAGCAAATACGGTGGCTGGAAAGCGGGGCCGAAATTCGAGGCCACGGGTTTTTTCCGCACGCAAAAGCATGAAGGCCGATGGTGGTTTATCGATCCCGAGGGCTATCTGTTCTGGTCTTACGGCGTGAACTGCGTCGGCGTTGAGTTTGCCGGTCAAACGCCGTTGGAGCGGGATCCTTCCGTGTTCCGGGATCTTCCGGCCAAGGACGACAAGGAATTCGGCCGCTTCTTCACGGAGATCGATGTCGAAGACAATTTTGCCCTTCTTGAAAAGGTTCCCCACTATGATTTCACGCGGGCGAACCTGTACCGGAAATATGGCGGGGGGTGGGCTGAAAAATATATCGAGCAGGACATCGACCGCTTGAAATACTGTAATCTCAACACGATCGGCGCCTGGTCGGACAACGAGGTTGTCGCCCGCAAGGAAGTACCCTATACGGTGATGCTCCACTATGAATACGCCTTTGCCGCGGAAAAGTTGCCGGATCCTTTCGATCCCGAGACCCGTGAGGGTTTGCGCAAGGCCATCCATGAATATCCGGTACCCTTCAAGGACGATCCCTGGTGTTTGGGCGCCTTTGTGAACAACGAGCTGCACTGGAAGAACAATGCCCGTCTTCTGGTTGCCGCTGTTCTGGGTCACGGGCAGGAGAACACCGGGGCTAAGAAGGTTTTCCGGGACTGGTTGAAGGGGAAGTACGCTACGGTTGAAGCGTTGAACGAGGCATGGAAGACGCGGTTTTCCACTTGGGATGATTTGCTGAAGCCGACGGATAGGTCCGCGCTGAAGGAGGCGGATGCCGCCGACTGCTCCGCATTGGCGACCCTTCTTTCCGAAGCGTTTTTCAAGATGGTGAAAGAGGAATTGACCAACTATTCCCCCAACATTCTCTATCTCGGTTGCCGCATGAATTCCGGCAGCAAGGAGGTGATCAAGGCGGCGGCCAAATATGTGGATGTCATTAGCGCCAACGTCTACTCCTTTCGCCCGAATCCGGGCAACTTTGGCAATGCGGGCAAGCCGGTATTGATCACCGAGTTCCATTTTGCCAACATAGGCGGCAACAACCTTGGCAGCGGCCTGCGCAGTGCGCAGGATGCCGTCCAGCAGGGACGTTTGTTCAAGAGCTTCATGGCCGAAGCGGTGGATCACCCGCAAATTATCGGGGCGCACTGGTACCAGTGGCGCGACCAGAATGTCGGAGGCCGCTACGATGGCGAAAACTATGACGTTGGGTTTTTCGATGTGGCGGACATCCCCAACGAGAATCTGGTCCGCGCCGCCGAGGAGTGTGGACGCAACCTTTACAACAACATTGATTAATCATGGGCGAAACCAATAAAATCCAGCAGACTGGGAAGCTGAGCTTCAAGGAAAAGTTTTCGGTCGGCACCGGCGGCCTGACCGTTTCCCTGGGCAACCAGAGCGTCCGCACCACCGGCCAGGGCGTCCTGAATATGATTCTCGGGATCAATGCCTTCTGGGTGGGCATCGTGCTGGCCATCCCTCTGCTATGGGATGCGATTACCGATCCGATCATGGGAAATTTTTCCGACAACTTCCGCTCGAAACATGGCCGCCGACGCCCCTTTATTTTTCTCGGCGCCATCCTGATGGGCCTAACCTTTGCCAGTATCTGGATGATTCCCATGGGGTGGGGCGATGCGGGAAAGCTGGCTTGGTTCCTCGTCACAAGCCTGTTGTTCTACACGGCCTACACCATCTTTTCGGTGCCATACATTGCCTTGACCTATGAAATGACGCCGGACTACGAGGAGCGAACCTCCGTCCAGGGTTATGTCACCTTCTGGAACCGGCTCGGCGAGATGACCTATATGGGCCTGATTCCGCTTTCCCTTATCTTCATTGCCCGAAAGTATGGGTATGCGGACACCGGCAATCTCACGACGTTGGAAAAGATGGAGGGAATCCGGATATCCGCGGCCATCTACGGCGGCCTTGGCATGACGCTGTTCGGCCTGTTGCCGGCCTTTTTCGGTCGGGAGCGCAACTATGAACTCAACGTCAAGGAGCACGAGGGCAAACGCGATCCCTTCTGGCAATCCGCCCGCCTGGCCCTGAAAAACAAGGCCTTCGCCATTTTATGCACATTGGCCGTTTTCACGATTATTGCCGGCATGTTCGCCAGCAACATGGACTGGTATCTGTTGATCTACTATCTCTCGGATGGCGATGTCGCCCTCGGAACCCAGTGGAAACTCATTGTGACCATCGGCTATGCCACGGTGGGTGTCCTCGGTATTCCGCTCATTGTCTGGGTGACCGGAAAAATGACCAAGATCCATGGGTTCATGTTTATCTACGGCATGATGATTCTGAATGCGTTTATCCGCTGGATCGTCTATCGCCCCGGACGTTTCGATGTGCCGCTCGCCTGGGGCTCGTTTGCGGCGGCCGGAACCTCCCTTGCGGCCGTTGCTAAATCGCTGATCTGGCTCGACCCGCTAACCGGCGGTCTCTTCTGGATTGGCGTGGGCGTGTTGGGGCAGTCCATGATCGCCGATGTCTGCGACGACGACGAACTAAAGAACGGCCATCGCCGCGAAGGCATGTTCGGTGCCATATACGGTTGGGCGATGAAAGCCTCTTTCGCCATCAGTTTTGTTCTGATTGGGCTCTTTTTGAACCTGATCGGCTTCGACCCGGCCCTTCCGGAGCAAATATCGCAAACCTATCTGAACATGCGTCTGGCCATGTGCATCGGCGCGGCAGGCCCGGCCCTGCTTTGCTTTGCCCTTTTGAAGTTCTATCCGCTCAACAAGGAAAAAGCCGAGGAAAACCGGAACAAACTCGAAAAACTCAGAGGCGAGGTATAATGCCATGAAAAAATACATTCCCCCCACCATCTATTTCGGCGGCGACTACACGCCCGAGCATTTCTCGAAGGAAACCATGGAAGAGGACATGCGCCTGATGAAAAAGGCGGGCGTCAATGTGGTGACCATCAATGTCTTTACCTGGGCGCAACTGCAACCCAACGAAGAGACGTGGACCTTCGAGTGGCTCGACGAGGTCATGGATACGCTCGCAAAAAACGATGTGTGTGCAAGTCTGGGAACGGCCACCGCCTCCACGCCCGCGTGGATGGCGAAAAAATATCCCGAGATCCTGCCGATCGATGAAAACGGCATTCGCTTCAACCATGGTTCCCGCCAGTGCTTCAACCCCAACAGCCCGGTATACCGGAAGCTGGCCCGGCAGCTGGTGCGCAAGCTGGCCGAGCGCTACAAAGGCCACCCCGCGCTCTGCATGTGGCATGTGAACAACGAACTCTCGCAGCTGGTCGAGTATGACTTCAGCGAAATCACGGCCCGGAAGTTCAGAGACTGGTGCAAGGAAAAACACGGCACCTGCGAAAACCTCAACAAGACGTGGGGCCTGCATTTCTGGGGCAACAATGTCTACGAATGGGACGAGCTCATGCCCCCCATGAAGACGGCACACCAGGTGAACACCAGCCTGCTGCTGGAGTGGAAGCGCTTCACCAACGAGTGCTACATGGAGGTCGCCCGCGGCGAAATCGAAATCCTGCGCGAAACCACGCCCGACATCCCGATCACCACCAACTTCCTTTACGAGTACAAGACCTTGGACTACTTTACATGGGCGGACATGGTCGACTTTATCTCGGTCAGCTCCTTCCCCGACCCCAAAACCACCAACCATCCCGGCGAGGCCGCGCTGAGCCACGACATCATGCGCGGCATCAAGGACCAGCCTTTCGCGCTGCTCGAACAGGCTCCAAGCCAGGTGAACTGGCGGTTGGCCAACGTCAACAAAAAGCCCGGCGTGATGCGCCTCTGGAGCCATCAGGGCATGGCGCACGGCTCCGATAGCTTCCTCTTCTTCCAGTGGCGGGCCTCGGTCCACGGCTCCGAAAAGTTCCACTCCGCCATGGTGCCGCATATCGGCGAAAACTCCCGCGTCTTCCGGGAGATGGCCGAGTTCGGGAAGGAACTGCCCGGCCTGCTGCAAGTGGTAGGCAGCGATGTGCAGGCCGAGGTCGCCATTGTGATGGACTACAACAACTGGTGGACGGTCGAATACACGCCCGGGCCGACCGCGTTGCTGAACTATCTGGAAAACCTGCAAGTCTACCACTATCCCTTGTTCGAGCAAAACATCACGACGGATGTCATTCCCTACGACCGCGATCTGGGCCGGTACAAGGTCGTCATTGCACCGCTCCTCTACATGGTGAAGCCGGGCTTCAGGGAATCCGTTGAAAAATTCGTGTCCGAAGGCGGCACCTTCATCGCCACCTTCTTCAGCGGCGTCGTGAACGAGTACGACGAAGTGTTCAAGGGGGGATACCCCGGGCCGCTCAGCGAGGTGCTGGGCCTGAAGGTCGAGGAATTCGAAGCCATGAAACCCTACACGAAAAACAGCGTGGTCATGAACGGCCGGTGGCCGGGAATAACAGGCGAGTTCGAGTCGCGGTTGTGGTGCGATATCCTGCAGCTAGGCACGGCGAAATCGCTGGCCGAATACGGCAGCAACTTCTTTGAAGGCATGCCCGCCCTGACCGTGAACGACTATGGCAAGGGCAAGGCCTACTATGTCGCCACCCAGCCGGATAACGCGTTCATGCGGAAATTCCTCCGTCAGGTCTGCGCCGAGCAGGGCGTGCAGCCGGTGCTGGAGACGCCTGAAAACGTTGAAGCGGTGATTCGCTCCAACGAAGAAAATGATTTCCTCTTCATCATGAACCACAACTATGAGTCCGTGGAAGTCGCGCTCCCGGAAGGCGGATTCTTCGACCTGTTGGAACGGAAGCCAATGGAAGGCGCAATCAAGCTTGGTGCTGTGCAATCCGTTGTTTTGCAAAAGATTAAAACCGCACTCCCGCAAGCCGGGGTGCCAAACAAGGGAATTGGAAATGACCGAAAAGATACACGCAAAAAGGGGTGGCTTCACCTTGCCGGCGCAGGCCGGAATGGATGAAGTCGTATTGGATCTGGCAAAGCGCTGGGGCGCGGACGCATTCCGCGATTCCGACGGCACCGTCCTTTCCGAATCCATTACCGAACTAGGATACGACATCTACTCCACGCTCTGCCTCATCCGGGCGGACCAGGAGTGGAACAGCGCGCACCCCGAAGACAACCAGCAGAAATACCTCTTCTCCTCGCCGCAGACCGCGCGCGACACCACGATGAAGATCGATATTCTTGCGCGCTATTCCAGCGAGCAGTTCAAGGTCGACGAGGTCAACGACTGCAGGAAATACTGGGAGGTCGTCAATCGGACCACCGGCGAAATTGTTCCGGTTGCAGATTGGGACTATGCCGCCGGGATCGTGACGGTCAACAACTGCGCCAAATGGAATGTCTACAGCGTCAACTTCCTCGTTTTCCAGATCTGGGAAACCACCTCGATGTACAACCACATCACCAACGACTGGGGCGACGCCCCGCACCAGTCCGGCATCGACCCGCGCAAGAAGGAGACCCGCGAGCATATCGCCAAATTCCTCGACAAGTGGCTGGAAACACATCCCAACACCGACTGGGTTCGCTTTACCTCCATGGCGTACCAGTTCCCGATCATCACCAATCCCAAGAGCGAAACACTGTATCAGGATTGGTATGGCTACCTCGACTGCATGTCGGCCCAGGCGCTCGACGAATTCGAGGAGAAAAAAGGATACCGCCTCTCTCCCAACGACATCGTCGACAACGGCTACTTCAACTCCACCGACCGCGTGCCGACCCGGGCCTACCTCGACTGGATCGAGTTCGTCCACGAATTCATGGTCGGTTGGGCCAAGCAGTGCGTGAAGCAGGTTCATGACGCCGGCAAGAAGGCGATTCTCTTCTACTGCGACCACTGGATCGGCACCGAGCCCTACAAACCCGCCTTTCAGGAGATCGGCTACGACGGCATCGTCGGCCCCTGCATCAACGGCCGCGAGGTGCGCCGGATTGCCGACGTGCCCGGCGATCTGGTGAAAGAGCTGCGCCTCTATCCCTACTTCTTTGAAGTAGACCTCCTCAACAAACCCACCTTCCAGGAAGGTGGCGACCCGGTCGCCGACTGCAAGAAATACTGGATGTGGATCCGCCGCGCGATGCTGCGCAAGCTCGTCCACCGTATCGGCTACGGCGGCTATCTCGAGCTGGCGACCAAATTCCCCGACTTCGTCGACTATCTCGAATACCAGACCCAGGAATACTACAAGCTTACGGAAAACACCAACTTCACACCGGTTGAGAACGCGCCCTTCAAGGTAGCCATCCTCAATGCATGGGGCGCACACCGTTCCTGGGGATTCGACCAGACCTGGCCGCTGGGCGGCATCACCGAGTCGCTCTCCGGACAGCCGTTCGACCTGGAGTGGCTCCACTTCGACGACATCCGCAACGGTGTTCCCGAAGATGTCGGCGTCATCATCAACCTCGGCCTGGCCGGCACCTCCTGGAGCGGTGGCGAAAACTGGACCGACCCGAAGGTGGTCTCCGCGATCCGCGAGTTTGTGGACAACGGCGGCGGCTTCGTCGGCGTTCTCGATCCGACCGCCCATGAAAACGGCGGCGCCTTCTACCAGCTATGGGACATCCTCGGCGTGCAGAAGGAATACGGCCTCTCCAACGACACGAAGAAGGTGCTTCCGACCGATATCGTGGAGGGACACTTCATTGCCGCCGACCTGAAAAGCACCAGCCCGAGCCTCGGCAAGCATGTGCAAACCATCTATCCCTGTCTCGAATCCACGCAGGTTGTTGCCAAGGACGACGAGGGTAGCGTAACCATCGCCGCCAACGACTTTGGCCAGGGCCGCGGTGTTTATCTCGCTGGCTTCGAACTCGGTGCCGAGCAGAACCGCCTGCTGCAGCGTGCCATCTGGTATGCCGCCGGCAGGGAAGGGGAGATGGCGAAAAAATGGTTCTCGGACAACATCGAAACCGAGATCGCGGGCTATCCGGAAACCGGCAAGTATATCGTGATCAACAACTCCGACGCGGCGCAGGCCACCATGATCACCGACAGAAATGGCAACAGGAAAGCCGTCGCCCTCGATTCCAACGAATCCATGTGGTTCGACTTCGACGGCAACGAAATCTAACGCAACCAATAGGGAAGGGAACCCCGAAAAACACGAATCACACGAAAGAGAAACTCAGGAGACATTTCGTGTATTTGGTGTATTTCGTGGTTAAAACAAATTCTCAGGAGAAAGAGCCATGACCGGAAAAAGCGGAATCAAACCGATGTTTGCATGTGTTGCGTTGCTCATCACGGGATGGGCAGTGGCCGGAGTGTCGAAACCAAATGTGGTTTTCATCATGCTCGACGACCTGGGCTATTCCCAGATTGAAGCCTATGCCCGCGGGCTGGGCGTGGAGGATTGCGATCCGAAGTTGCTGGACCATGTGGCCCGGAAGGCGGACTACACACCTGAACAGGCGTTTGCGATGATGAAGAAGGCCTCCCCGACACTCAGCCGGATGGCGGACGAGGGCGTGCGCTTCAACAATGCCATCGCCAGCAGCAATATCTGCGCGCCTTCGCGCATTGGCGTGGCGACGGGCATCCTGCAAAACCGCTGGGGCATCTACCGCAACATCGATACCGAGGAGCACGGTTTCAAGCCGCACTCCCACCTTGCCGAAAAACTGCAGGAGCGCGGCTATGCGACGGCCCACATCGGGAAGTGGCACATGGGTTCGCGCGACGCCGACATGGCCCGGCGCTATCTGGAAAAGCACGGCGTCAAGGATGGGGAGGATCTCACCTATTGGACGCTGGGGAAAAAATATCCCGAAATCAGGAAGGAGTTGAAGCAGGACGGGTTCGAGGGATCCGTCATTCCAAGGGACCATCCGCTGAACAACGGGTTCGACTACTACTTCGGCTACAACCAGTGGGAGAGCCCGTTCTACAAGGCCAGCAACGTATGGGAGAACCATTCCCCGGCGGGTATCATCAAGGACTACAACACCGATGTATTTACGGACAAGGCGCTGGCTTTCATGGGGAAGAACCTGGACGAGGGCAAGCCTTTCTTTGTGCAGCTGCACTACCACGCCGTCCACGCCCCGCTCGATCCCAAGGCACCCGCAAAATATTTCAACCGCTTCGATACCGGCTTTTTCAAGCTGGACAACTTCTATGCCCACGTCTTCGGCGTTGACGAAAACATGAAGCGGATCGAGGAGTTCCTCGCCGGGAAAGGGCAGGCGGACAATACAATCTTTGTCTTTACCTCCGACCATGGCGGTGCGGTCGGCACCAAGTCCTGCCTGCCGGGCAACGCCCCCTATGCCGGGCACAAGGCCATGCTGCTCCAGGGCGGGTTCCGCGTGCCGCTCTTCTTCCATTGGCCCGGAAAAATCAAGAAGCCGTCGGCGAAGGATCAACTGGTCTCCACGCTGGACATCATGCCGACCCTCATCGATGCCGCCGGCGGAAAGGTGCCGGAGGGGATCGACGGAAAATCGCTGCTTCCCAAAATCCTGCAGGGCGACGAAGCGCCGGTTCACGACCATCTGGTCATGGGCGGGATCCACGCCCGCTCCTGGGCCTTCATGATTGAAACCTCGTTCTTCGGCCACATGGTCGGGCGTGAAAAGGAACCATCGGGCTATGTGGTGGTCGACGACCGCTATGTCCTGCGCTATGTCACCGAAACCATTCCCAATCTCTACCGGGATGCAAAAGGCGGAATCCCCGCCCGCCATGAGCTGTACGACTATCTCAAGGATCCCGGCGAGCAAAACAACCTCGCGGACGAGCTCCCCGAAAAGGTGGAGGAGCTCAAGGCTATCTGGAAGAGCGAATCGAAAGCCTTCCCCAAACCGGCCGCGTGGGATGTTGCAAAATGGAAGGCCATGATGGAGGGGTAGGGTCATGAAAAAAGATTCATGGTTCATTTCGAGGAATACGCGCCCTCCTCTCGGAGAGGCACGTCCTACACCGGTTTTTTTGCTGACTGCATTGGCGGTTGCCATGGTGCTTCCGTGGTCCGCCCGTGCCGCCAAGATCAATATTGCCATGCATCAACGGACGGACCGCTATCGCGACCAAATGGATCCCCTCGTTGCACCGGCCACGCCGGGCATGTTCGTTGATACGGGGGTGGAAAGGTGGAACAACTTCAGCAAGCAGGGTTCTGTAAGCTGGATAACCACCTATGGTTTGACCTTTTCGGACATCGGCCTGTTCCTCGCAGATGGAAGCGCCTGCGGAGCCTCGATATCGTGTTCTGCGGGGGCAGGGGGCACAACCGCCGCCGCCTTGGCGACCAAGGACTCGGTCGCCTTCAAGGCCTGGTATGGCTTCCAGGATGCGGACTTCCTGACGATTTCAAACCTGCCGCCAACTTTCGCCTCCGCGGGTTACGATGTCGTCGTCTATGGGGATGCCGATGTCACCAGTCGCGACATGGACTACACCATCGGCGGAACGACGCTGCGCATCGAAGACCGCGGAACCTTTTCCGGCACCCTTTCCGAAGGAGGGAATTATGTGGTCTTCAGCAACCTGACTGCCTCCACCTTCACCCTGACGGGAAACACGGGCGCCGCCGACTATTCCACCATTAACGCCTTGGTGATCGAATCCTACCACCACGGAGAGGAACCCGTGATCGAACTGTTTTCCGCTTCCGACCACTATGTTTCGACCGGCACAACCGTAACCTTAAGCTGGCAGGTGGCCGGTGCAACGTCCGTCTCCATCGACCAAGGGATCGGAAGCGTCGCCTCGACCGGAAGTGTTCCGGTGGTGGCGAATGCGACGGAAGACTATGTGCTGGTGGCCAGCAACCATGCCGGGGTCGCCACGGCATCGATGCGGGTTGGCGTTGGTCCGCCGCGACCCAATATCCTGATGTTTCTGGTCGACGACATGGGCTGGCAGCATACCTCCGAGCCGTTCTACTACGATTCGATGGGCGACCCCGTCACAACGCCGCTCAATGATCGCTACCGGACACCGAACATGGAAACCCTGGCGGATCGTGGAATGAAGTTTACCGATGCCTATGCCATGCCGGTTTGCAGTCCAAGCCGGGTATGCCTGATGACCGGGAAAAACTCCGCGCGGCACCATGTGACGCAATGGACAACCAGCACCGGTGTTGATGGCAGCAAGACCCAGATAGCAACCCACAACTCCCCCTTGGATTGGTTGGTAAGGGGGCTGCCTGCGTCGGAAATCACCCTGCCGTCGTTGCTGGCCGATGCGGGCTACCGGACCATCCATGCCGGCAAGGGTCACTTTGGTTCGACCACCTATGCCCGCGACCCGTCGAACATCGGGTTCGACATCAACATAGCCGGGCGCGAGACCGGTTCGCCGGGATCATACTCCGGCGACTATGGCCAATATACAGGGGACAACGGGGTGCCCGGACTCGAGGAATACCACAACACCGGAACGCACCTGACGGAGGCATTGACACTGGAAATGAACGGCGCCATATCCAATGCCGTGGCGGATGATGTTCCGTTCTTCGCCTACCTGTCGCACTATGCCGTTCACGGTCCGTTCCAGGAGGATCCGCGCTTTTCGAGCAACTACCCAACGCTTTCCGGCAATGAACTGTACTTTGCGACGATGATCGAGGGCATGGACAAATCGCTCGGCGATATCCTTGCGCAGCTTGATGCCCTCGGGGTGGCCGAAGACACGCTGGTGGTGTTCATGTCGGACAACGGCGGCGTCAATTACGACAAGAACACCATCCCCGACGATGAAATCAACACCCCGCTGCGGGACCAGAAGGGCAGTGCCTACGAGGGCGGCATCCGCGTTCCGATGATTGCGGCATGGGCAAACCCGGACGACCTCAACGATTTCCAGATTGCAAGTCCGGTCGCGACGAATGCGGTGGAGGACGACATCGTGACCATATTCGATCTCTACCCGACCCTTTTGGAGGCGGCCGGCGTTGCCTTCGGGCACTCCGTGGATGGCACCACGTTGCTGCCGTACTTTGCGCAAACGCCCGGCACCCACCGTACGCAGGATCTGCTCGTCCACTTTCCGCACGACCACGAGGGCGGCGACTACTTTACCGTCTATCGCGAAGGACCGTGGAAACTGATCTACCAATACCACCTCGACAGCTACGAGCTCTACAACCTTTCCGACGACATCGGCGAAACCAACGACCTTGCTTCCGTGGAGACCAACCGCGTCATGGCCATGTCGCGGGAAATGGCGCGGCAGCTTGACGAAGCCGGCGCACAGTGGCCGGTCTTCAGCGCCGACAGTAGCGAAGACCCGTTGGCCACGCCCATGACGCCGGGTGTTGATATCGACGCGGACGGCATCATGGACAACGACGAGGATGTGAACGGCAACGGACTGGTGGATCCCGGAGAAACGGATGCCGACGACGAGGATACGGACGACGACCGGACGCCGGACGGCGCCGAGCTGCGCCTCGGGCTCGATCCGCTCGATTCCGGCAGCGCTTTCACCATCCAGTATCAGGTTTGGTC
The DNA here is from genome assembly GCA_039715135.1 of Verrucomicrobiota bacterium. Taxonomy (GTDB): domain Bacteria; phylum Verrucomicrobiota; class Kiritimatiellia; order Kiritimatiellales; family Pontiellaceae; genus Pontiella. Next base: position 4,311 of record JBDLHZ010000001.1, on the reverse strand, counting down.
GGAGCATTTTCTCTTGAGCTGGCCATCGCTGTCGGGGTTGACTTTCGACATCGAGCAGCTTGATGCATCGAATGACTGGCAAGTGGTGGAGGCGGATATTCCGGCGACATCCTCTCCGGGAACCAGCACCCTCTGGGCAACGCCTACCCTGGAGGATTCCATGGTGGTCCGGGTGCGGCTGAATTGAGGTTTGTGACCCATTTCCGGGGCGAAAACGGAAAACGCTTGAAAGGCCGCTTTCCCCTTCGGGGTGAAGCGGCACTACACCAGGTGCAATTTTTGTGTAGCAACGCTTCACCCCGAAGGGGAAAGCGTTCCCAAAATGGGGCATGAAGCTAAGTTGAAGAGATGCGATATTCAAAATACATAATGATGTTGGGTATGACTGTCTTGTCGGTCGGCATGGCGGTTGCGAAAAAACCGGAAAACAGGCCAAACATTGTCTGGATGATGCTGGAGGATTGGAGTACCGATCTTTCGTGCCATGGCACCAAGGGCATCCATACCCCGGTGTGCGACACGCTGGCCGCCGAAGGGATCCGCTACGAAAACGCCTTCTGCACCGCGCCCGTCTGTTCGCCGTCGCGGTCGGCCATGATGACCGGATTCCACCAAAACTATATCGGCGCGCACCAGCACCGTACCAAGAACAGGAAAAAGAAACCGTTGCCTCACGGTATCAAGCCGCTGCCGGTGCTGCTGAAGGAGGCGGGCTACCATACCTGCCTGATGAACAACACGAAGACCGACTGCAATTTCAAGGTGGATCTCGGGTTCGAAGGCAAGGACTGGAGCGGGCGTGCCGATGGACAGCCCTTCTTTGCGCAGATTACCTTCGACGGCACACACCGCAAATGGAAGCGCGACACCAAGCGGCCCATCGATCCGGACGACGTCGAGATCCCGCCATACTATGCCGACACCCCCTTCGTGCGCCGCGACTGGGCGAACGGCTTGGAGCAGATGCAGATCTGCGACCGCGAGGTGGGCGAAATCCTTAGGCGGCTCGATGACGAGGGCTTGGCGGACAATACGCTGGTTTTCCTGATCGGCGACAATGGCCGCTGCCATTTTCGGGGCAAGCAGTTTCTCTACGACCCCGGTCTGCACGTGCCGCTGATCGTGCGCTGGCCGGGTGAAGTCAAACCGGGGCAGGTGCGCGACGAGCTGGTGCAGACGATCGACATCACCGCCACCATCCTCAAGGTGGCGGGCATCGAACCGCCGCACCCACTGCACGGCAAGGATTTGTTTGGGGAAGAAATCAAGCAGCGCGAATATGTCTTTGCCGCGCGCGACAAGATGGACGACACCCACGATGCCATGCGCATGGTGCGCTCGAAAAAATACAAGCTGATCCACAACCTCATGCCCGAACGCCCGTGGCTGCAATTCAACGCATACAAGGAGTCGCGCTATCCCGCGCTCGCAGAGATGAGCGTTTTCCACCTGCAAGGCAAACTCGATCCCGTGCAGGATGCCTTCTTCGCGAAATCCAAGCCCGAGTTCGAACTGTACGACCTCGAAAAGGATCCCCACGAAACCCAAAACCTTGCCGACGATCCGAAGCTGGCGGAAACCAAGGCCAAGCTGCTGGCCGAGCTAAACCGCTGGCGCAAGTCGATCGATGACCAAGGCGTGTCCGAGCAGTTCCGCAAGGGCGGCTGGCCGGCCGGTTATCCGACCAGAACCCTTGAAGAGTGGCAGGCACTACGGGAAAAATGGAAGCCGTGGGTATTCCGCGCGCCGGATTCCAATATGAAATGCCCGGTTCGCGCCCCGTGGGAAAAGTAGATGCTCGCGGGTCGAAGGATAGAGGATAGATCATGCCCAATACCGAAGCATTTGTTCAGCAGTTCACGCGCGACGGCCGCTGGCACCATGTCACCGCCGTATTCCTCCGAGGCTACCAGGGTACCATGGAGGCTTAGCACCCTCGCTGTGGTGCATTAAGACAAAAAAAAATATGCTTATGTGCAAAAAAAGCCAAAAACAAAGGGGAAAACGCCAAAATATAATTGCATATTTACCTTGCAGTAATAATGAATATGCGTTATCCATATAGACGCTTAGGGAATATTCGTGTAGGCAAGTGGGGGAAATATGATGGCTAATCGGCCTAACCAGCAAAGAGTAGGGAGAGGGAGTGAAAGTAAAAAACAGCTCTCAATGTTGGTAGAGGGAAGGGCATTTTTGGCTGAAAAAATAAATTGCATATTTACCTTGCAGTAATAATGAAAATACGTTATCCATATAGACGCTTGGGAAGGTCCATATAGATATCGTGGAGTAGATGGCCAAAATCGGCTTAACCCCAACAAGGAGAAGAGAGGGAATGAAAATGAAAAAACTACTGAGTTTAACCATCGTGGCGGCATTGTTGTCCGGCGCGGCGCAAGCCGCAAGCACTGTGTTTTTCGATGATTTTGATACCTATCTGGTGCCGGGAGGTACTAACTATACGACTTTGGTGGATAAATACGTTCCGCTGAGGGTTTGGGCACTGATCCACCCTGTTGTCGATAATCCTAGGAGTTGGTACAGAGGTTCAGCATGGGTCTCCATGCTGAGCGCGACCAATGCAACTGGAGGGAATGGGTTTATCAACCAGTGTCCGGCGGATTCTTCCGCGGGCACGGCGCTTAAGGTTGGTGTCTGGCAGAACTGGGGAAGCCGTGAAGCGTTCGTTAACATCGATTCGGTCTATGATGTGAACACCAATTTCACGGTCAGCTTCCGGGCTATGCTGAAGAATGAAACAACCAATGAGTGGACCGTAGCGGATAATACCGCGACAGGATCAGTCAATTTGGCTGTGGGTTATATGGATCCAACTACCAGCAATTTCGTTTCCGTGGCAGGAGCAGGCCCCGAACTGTCTGCTACGAATTGGGTGGAAGTCACGGCAAGCGCCAATGGCGGAGCCCTTACCGGATCCGATACGAATGCGATTGGCCAATCCGTCATTCTCAGATTCCAGCGTAACTTCGGAAGCGGCAACAACTCGTCCAACTATCAGTCATGGGTGGACTGGGTACAGGTGGATGCCAGCAATCCCTGGGCCGAGTATGTGGATAGCGCCGGTCTTTCAAGTTATGATCGCACGGCCCATGACGATGCAGACGGTCTCGACAACTTTACCGAATGGGCCATTGGCGGTGATCCGAAGGATCCCAACGATACCGGGTATGCAGGGCATGTCTTCGTCATGGATATGGGCGCAGACGGAACCAACGAATTTGTCTATGTGACTCCGCGCATCACCACGGCGGCGGGTATCCAGTATTCATTAGATAGAACCGAGGACTTGGTTGGCGGCAGCTGGGAACGCCAGGTCACCTGGGATGCCAATGAAGCTGGAGACTACCTATGGAACTGGCAACCCAGCGAATCCGAGGGCTTCGGTCCCGGCTACAATGCCGTCACCAACATCTTCCGCATGGCGGATACCAATGGTGTGGTTTCCGATACGGCATTTATCCGCATGAACATTGGCCACCCGGACTACAATCCGTAATCCTAATCGCTAATAAATGATTTGTCCCTGCTGCGGTGGCAGGGGCATAACCCGAAACAAAAGGAGAAATAGAATGAAGAAAAATATTACTATGCTTACCATCGCGATGGTAGCTGGTGCAGCGGGTGCTGCGCTGGTCTCTCACGATGCGAACATCGCCATTGACAACCTGGGTGCCTTGTTGAAAAACGAAGGTACGCTTGTACAGGCTGGAAACTATAATGACAATGCTGTTGCAGTTACTGTCGGTGGTATTGCCTTCGCACCCGAAACTGCGGCCGCTGGTTGGGCTGCTGCAACTGATTACGGCGGTACAGACGAAAACATCAACCTCCTGGTTAATACTCAGGTTGCAAAAAACTGGGGTGAAGCAACGGCTACGACGATTACAGGTTTGACAGTAGGTCAGGAATACCGTGTGCAGGTTCTCGCTGGTGAGCGCTGGGGTTGGCAGGACACTAAGGTTAACCTTCTGGGTACTGCTCCCGGTACTGGAAACTGGATAAACACCGTAGATGGTGTTAAAGGTATAGACTTGGTGACCTACGAGTTTGTCGCTGCGGGTGATACCCTTGATATTGCGTATGCTTCTACTGGTACTGAGAATGGCCAGCTTGCGGGATATGCTGTACATGCGATCCCGGAACCAGCCACGATCGGTTTGGTTTCCATGGTTGGTGCAGGTTTATTGTTCATCCGCCGCAAGTTTGACGATGTCTAGTTAATATATCCTTTGATCGGTTTATCTCGCCCCTCTCGGCGTTCTTGGCGAGGGGGGCTTTTTTGCCCACGCT